>JAFIGB010000036.1 GCA_020831705.1 Candidatus Sumerlaeia bacterium
GGTGGTTAATGGGGGGGGTGGGGGTGGTGGGGTACAGGCTTGGTTGGATGCTCTGCCCGCGAAATACGCCAAAGGGCACGAAATGGGGGGCAGGGATGTGATTATACCAAATGGGGGGCCGGGGTTGGTGGTTGATGCAGGGTGATCTTCGGCGGACCGTCGTCCATGCGATGGTAATATCTGTTTCTGGTGTCCTGAGAGTGTTCGCGTATTTGGTGCGTTTTCGTGGTCAGAAAAACTCAGAGGTCTGATCGGCCTCCCGGTTTCAATCCCCCATTTAATGAGAAAGCCCGGCATGTTCCTCCATGCCGGGCTTCTTCTGGTACTTTTGTCAGTTGGTCCGCTTAAGGCGAGTGTCAATCCATCAGGTCGATCCACTCGTCCACATCACTGCTCGCATCGCCGGCGTACCAATCGGAGAAGCTTGTGATGGGGCCGATGGTCAGGGGGTTGGTGCCTGTCACCGGATACTGGTTCAGGAAGGTCGTTCCATCAAACTGGAACACCATGTCGAGGTTGCCGTCTATACCGAGCGCATTGTCGGGGTCGAAGTTCCAGGTGATCGTTGCCATCCAACCCGTGCCGAGGCCGTCGCCGGTGATGGTGATGAACTCGTCGAGGAGCTTGTTGGCATCGAGGGCCGTACCCGGAGCGTTATTGCCGGGGGTGCGTGATACGGTGATCGTGCCGCCGATGTCGGCATCTTCGATGGAGATCAAGATGTCGATCTCATTGGTCATCGGGTGGGTGGTGGTGTGGTCGGCGCTGGTGACCTCCATGGTGAAGTCGCCGTTCTCGACCAGGTTCCAGAGGATGCTGACCTCGGCTTCTGTCGGGGTGGCTTCGGCGTTGGCGTCGTTGTCGACAGCGGCGGTGGCGAACTCGTAGAGGCCGTTACCGTCGGTTCCCGTATAGACGAAGGTGCCGGTCAGGTCGCCGGAGGTCACACCGGTTGGTTCGAAGGTGGCTGAACCGGGGGCGCGAACGAAGAGTTCCACCTCATCAAGGCCGCCTCCAAGTTCCACCACGGTATAGTCGAGGCTTACCGTGGCGCCCGCGCGGGTGGTGTTGGCGGTGACGTCGAGGCTGGAAACTGGTGCGGTGACGTCGGCGAAGGTTGCCGTGAAGGAGAGGTTCTCCGTCACGTTTTCCTCAAAGCGCGTGGCGTCGGTGCTTCCATCATCCCACTGAATGAAGCTGTAACCGGGCGCTGGAGTTGCCGTAACCGGTGCGGAATTGTTTCCGTCGGCCACGTTTTGCGTCGCGGTGCCGGTGATGGAGCCATTGTCCCCTGCCGTATAGACAACTTGGAAGACCGACTGGGCAAACTCAGCCGTAACATTGACGGGGCCGAGCACGTTGGTATCGGTACGGGGGTTCTCCGTCACGCCGTCGCTCCACTGGACGAAAACAAAGTCCGTGTCGGGTTCCGCCGTGACAGGCGTTCCGGATTCTCCGTGGTCCACATTCTGGCTGAGATTGCCAGTGACTTCACCATTTGGCCCGGCGGCGTAGATGAGCGCGTAATTGTTCAGGGTGAACTCGGCCGTCACATTAATGTTCGTAGTGACGTCGGTATCCGTGCGCTCGGCGGTGAGAATACCGTCGCTCCACTGGCTGAAGGTGTAACCCGTGGCCGCCTCGGCGGTCACTGTTGTGGCATCGCCGTTGATATCCACCACCTGTTCCGTATTGCCGGTAATGGAACCTTCCGCCGCATCCACGTTATAGACAACGGTGAAGGTCTGGATGAATTCCGCCGTCACGTTCACATTTTCAGTCACTTCAAGATCGGTGCGGGGGTTCTCGGTGCTCTCGTCGCTCCATTGAACAAAGCGGAAGCCGCTGTCAGGCTCGGCCTCGACAGGCGTACCGTTTGTATTGATATCCACGACCTGGCTCAGGTTGCCACTAACATCACCACCCGTTCCGGCGGCGTAATCGAGGGTGAACGTCTGGACAAACTCGGCAGTGACATTGACGTTTTCAGTGACGTTGAGGTCGGTGCGGGGGTTCTCAGTACTTTCATCGCTCCATTGAACAAAGCGGAAGCCGCTGTCAGGCTCGGCCTCGACAGGCGTACCGTTTGTATTGATATCCACGACCTGGCTCAAGTTGCCACTAACATCTCCGCCCGCTCCGGCGGCGTAATCCAGGGTGAAGACCTGCACGAATTCCGCCGTCACACTCACATTGGAGGTGACATTGGTGTCTGTACGTGGATTCTCGGTGCTCTCGTCGCTCCACTGGACGAAGCGGAAGCCGCTGTCCGCGATGGCCTCGACGGGATCGCCGTCTGTATTGATATCCACAACCTGTTCGTCATCACCGTCAATGGACCCACCCGTTCCAGCGGTGTAATCCAGGGTGAAGGTCTGAACAAACTCAGCAGTGACATTCACATTCGCGGTCACATCAAGATCGGTGCGTGGATTGTCAGTGACTTCGTCGCTCCACTGAACGAATCGGAAGCCAGACGCAGGCTCGGCCTCGACAGGCGTGCCGTTGGTATTGATATCCACAACCTGACTGAGATTACCGGTAACATCACCGCCCGTTCCAGCGGCGTAATCCAGGGTGAAGGTCTGGATGAATTCCGCCGTCACGGTGATGTCCTCTGAGACGTTCAGATCGGTGCGTGGGTTGTCGGTAACTTCATCGTCCCACTGGTCGAAGCGGAAACCGCTGTCAGGCTCGGCAGTAACGGGGTCGCCGTTGGTACCAAAGTCCACCGTCTGCGGATTGGGACCCGAAATGGACCCACCGGTATTCGCGTTGTAGGTCAGTGTATACTCATTGATGGCGAATTCCGCATGAAACGTGAGGTTGCTCTCAACCTCGGTGTCGGTGCGCGTGGCGTTGGTGTTGCCATCGTCCCACTGAACGAAGGTGTAACCCGTGTCAGGTTCGGCGGTGACTGGCTGGCCGTCAGATCCAAAGTCCACCGTCTGCGGATTGGGGCCCGAGATCGAACCGCCCGTACCGGCGATGTAATCCAGCGAAAACTGTTGGGGACTAAAAAACGCAATTGCGAAAACGTCATTAGTAACGTTGGTATCCGTGCGTGTGGCTGTCTGAACGCCATCAGACCACTCATCGAAGGTGTAACCCGTGTCAGGTTCGGCGGTGACTGATTGTCCGTCGGATCCGAAGTCCACCATCTGTATAGAGGGACCAGAGATCGAACCGCCCGTACCGGCTGAGTAATCCAGCGAAAACTGTTGGGGAGTAAAAAACGCGGATACGAAAACGTCATTAGTAACGTTGGTTTCCGTGCGTGTGGCTGTCTGAACGCCATCAGACCACTAATGAAAGACGTAACCGGTGTCAGGTTCGGCGGTGACTGGCTCGCCGTCAGAACCGAAATCCACGTTCTGAAAAGCGGGACCAGAAATCGAACCGCCCGTACCGGCTGAGTAATTCAGCGAATACTCTTGGGGACTAAATGACGCGAATACGAAAATGTCATCAGTGACGTTGGTATCCGTGCGTGTGGCTGTCTGAACGCCGTCAGACCACCACTCGAATACATAACCCGTATCAGGTTCGGCGGTGACTGGCTGGCCGTCAGATCCGGATTGCACGATCTGGAAAGCGGAACCAGAGATCGAACCGCCCGGATTGGCGTTGTATATCAGTGTATACTCAGTAGTGTCAGCTTTAAAATCTGCCGTGCCGCTGATGGCAGTGTCATTGCCCATATTGGCGCCACTGCGAGCAAAATCCCCCATGCCCCCCATGTCGAGCTTGTCGCCAAGGACATTGGTTTGACCAAGTGTCAGTAAAAGGATGACGGACAGCATGATCTGAACGCGGAAAAATGGAAAGTGCATGGGAGGATGCCTTAATATTGGATGGATTTCAAACCGCTCAAGGCCCATGGAGCCCGGCATACCCTACATAAACGAAACATAGGGATGGTGGGGTAAACACGCTGGGCGAGCGAAGCGTCACGAATTGATCACCTGAGCTGGCTCAGGACGATGGGTCAACTTTATTTGGCAACTAACTGTGGTCAACCTGAAATCTGATGTTTTTGGGTGAGTTGTTGCCCTGGTTGGATTTGTTGTCGAGTGAGAAAAAAACATGTGAAGCCGGGATGGGGTTGGCGGATTGTGTGTAAGTACGTGTTTATTGACGTTCCGGGTGGGTGGGAATTTTTTCCCCGGTAGTTGTCTCATTGGTCCTGAAGTTCGGTTAAATGTCAATTTTCGTGCCGCCCTTTCAGGGCTGGATAGACAGGTATCCGTTACCCCGGGCGTTGCCCGGGGCTGGCGTGTGGTTGCCCCGCTTTGGGGGCGCCAGGTGCCGGTGGCTAACAATGATCATCGGTGATATAACGGAGGAACGTGCGGTTCATTCAACATTCAATACACGGGCAGGATAAAAAAATGGCGCTCCGGTGTGGAGCGCCATTTTCCTTCGGTGGTTCGTGGGGGGGAGTGGTGTCAGCTCATCCAGTTTGCGCGGTTTCCGGCGGACCACTTGACGGTGACCTTCTTGGTGATGGTCCAGAAGTCAATGGCCTGCTCGCCGGTCAGGTCGCCATCTCCGAAGCGGCTGTCGAACAGGCCGCCGAAGCCGAACGGTTCGCGGGGGACGGGGACGCCGACGTTGATGCCGATCATTCCCGCACGGGCATTGGCGGAGAAGAATTCAGCGGTGCCCCCGTTGGATGTATAGATCGCTGCCGCGTTGCCGTAGGGGTTGTCGTTCTCGATCTCCATGGCCTCGTCCAGGCTGGATACCCGGATGATGCTCAGGACGGGACCGAAGATTTCCTCGCAGGAACACGGGTGGTCCTTGGGGGCGTGGTCGATGATGGTCGGTGCAAGCCAGTTGCCTTCGGGGCGGTCGGGAACCTGGGCACCGCGACCGTCGAGGACGATGGAAAGGCCGTCCTTTTCCGCCTTGTCTATATAGGCGACAATACGTTCGTGGGCCTTCCTTGAGATGATCGAGCCGAGGTCGCGTCCGGGAACGAGGGATGCAGCCTGTGTGCGGACCCGGTCGAGGATCGGGCCAACCTCGCCCACGGCGATGACCACGCTGGCGGCCATGCACCGCTGGCCGGCACATCCGGTGAAGGACGCCACGATGTTCGATGCGGTCATTTCGGGATCCGCATCGGGCATGACAACAAGGTGGTTTTTCGCGCCGCCAAGGGCGCGCACCCGCTTGCCGTTGGCGGAGCATCGTGTATAGACGGCCTTCGCAACGCCGGTGGATCCGACGAAGCCGACACCGCCAATCCCGGGGTGGTCGCAGATCGCCTCCACGATGTCGCGTCCGCCATGGACGACATTGAGAATCCCGGCGGGGAGGCCGCATTCAGCGGCGATGGCGGCCAGTTCCATGGCACAAAGGGGTGTCTGTTCCGATGGCTTGAGGATGAAGGCGTTTCCGGAGGCAATGGCGAGGGGGAACATCCAGAGCGGCACCATGGCGGGGAAGTTGAAGGGGGTGATTCCCGCCACCACACCGACCGGTTCCCGCCGCGTGCGGCATTCGACACCACGGCTCACTTCCATGAGCCTTCCCTGAAAGATCTGGGGAAGGCTGGTGGCGTACTCCACGCATTCAATGCCCCGGGAGACACTGGCGCGGGCCTCGTCGACAGTCTTGCCGTTTTCCAGCGAGCAGATTTCCGCCAGCTGGTCGGTCTTTGCCTCCAGCATGGCCTTGAAGCGGAAAAGGATTTGCACGCGGTCCTTGACCGGTGTGGCGCCCCATTCGCGCTGGGCTTCGCTGGCGACCTTGACGGCCTTGTCCAGGTCGGCGGGTCCGCAAAGGGGAACCTCGGCGACGACCTCCCCGGTGGAGGGGGCCGTGACGGGGAGGAATTCCTTCGCGGAGGCGGCAACCTTTTTCCCGCCGATCCAGTTCGCGAGTTGCTCGACCTTGGTTACTTGTGTAGACATCAATACATTCCTTTCGGTCTTGGGTCAGGCTTTTGCGGCGGCCTTGCGTGTTCCCTCGGAGGTCAACTCGTCGCTTTGCTTGGTGATCTGGTCACCATCCCACTGATTGTCGCGGGCGGACTGGCCGGCGCGGGCGACCTTCGCCGCCACCTGGCGCTTGACGAGATCCGCGTGGGTCGTGAGGTACTGCACGGAATGGCCGCGGAATTCCTCGATGGACTTGAAGCCGTGCTCGTCCATGAAGTCCGACAGCCCCTGGCAAAGTTCCTTCACCATGCCATAGCCCTGGAGCATCGCCCCCGTGCAGACCTGCACCGTGTGGGAGCCGACAAGGATGAACTGCACCGCATCGTCCGCGCATTCGACACCACCCATGCCGTTGATGGTGATGCCACTGGGAAAGGCGCCACCGAGCTGGGAGACCATGCGAAGGGCGATAGGGCGGACGGCCTGGCAGCTGTATCCACCTGGAACGCTGTAGCCTTCCACGGTGGGGAGGGGACGGAGCGTCTTGAGGTCGATACCGACAATGCTCAGGATGGTGTTAATGGCGGTGATACCGCTGGCACCTCCCTCGACGGCGGCCCGTGCGGGAACCGTGATGTCGGTGATGTTGGGTGTCATCTTCGCCCAGACCGGTTTGTCGGTGGCCGCGCGGGTCCATGCGCAAACATTCTTGACCATGTCGGAGTTCTGTCCCATGGCGGCGCCCATGGCCCGTTCAGGGAGACCGTGGGGGCAGGACAGGTTCAGCTCGAAGGCATCAACACCGGCTGCAGCGCACCGCTCGGTGAGTTCCTTCCAGCGCCATTCCTCGTATTCCTCCATGATGGAGGCGATGAGAACGCGGTCGGGGAATTCATCCTTCAATTCCCTGAATTCCTTTTCCCAGGTTTCAATGGAGCGGTCGGAGATGAGTTCGATATTTTCAAAACCGATCACTTCCCCGTGCTGGCGTGACTTGAGTTTTCCGTAACGGGGCGCGACGTTTTTGACCTTGTCGCATTCGAGGGAGATGGTCTTGGCGACCACCCCGCCCCAGCCCTCACGGAAGGCTTTTGCAATGACGTTCTTGTTGGTTCCCGGAGGGCCGGAACCGATGACAAAGGGGTTGGGGAAATGGATCCCCTCAACATTGATGCTGATATCGGCCATGATTCATGACTCCTTGGATGGTCAGGTCTTGGGTTCTTGATTATCCGGCCAGGCCGGCCTTCTTGCGCGGGATCCATTTGCCCCGTCCGGCCTTGCCAACCACCTTGTAGTCATCGACGATGACATCACCGCGCGACAGCGTCGTGCGGGAAAAACCAGCCAGTTCCCATCCCTGGAAGGGGGACCAGTCGGTGTTGGTCTCCATGGTCGCGTGATCCACCTTGATGCGCTTGGTGGGATGGATGATCGCAATGTCGGCATCCGAACCCACCTGGATGGCTCCCTTGCGTGGGTACATGCCCATGATGCGGGCAGGATCGGTGGACAACTTGCGCACGAGCAGTTCCGGGGTCAGGCGCCCCTCAAGAACACCGTGTGTGTAGCTCACGGGAAGGAGCGTCTCCAGCCCGGGCATTCCCATGGGGATTTTCGTCCAGTCGCCGTTCCACATTCCCTTCTGCTCGCGGTTAAACGAGCAGGTGTCGGTGGAGATGACCGAAACCTCTCCGTCGTTGAGGCCCTTCCAGAGGCGCTCCTGGTCGGCGGGCTTCTTCAGCTGGGGGCAGCAGGCGTATAGATGGCCATCCTCGCGCTCAAAGACCGAATCGTCCAGCACAAGATACTGGGCGCACGTTTCGGCAATCACCGGCACGCCACGGTCCTGGGCGGCGCGAATGATGTCCGTCCCCTCGGCGGTGGACATGTGGACGATATACAGCTGACCACCGGTGATCTCGCACCAGGTCACGGCACGCTGGATGGCCTCGGACTCAATGTAGTTCGGGCGGGTGATTCCGTGGAGCTGGGCACCGAGCTTCTTCATCTGTTCAGGGGTGTGGTGGCGGGCGATCAACTCATCGAGAACGCGGGAGGATTCCGCGTGGACCAGCAGCATCGACCCGTATTCCTTCATCTTCTCGAGCGTGGCAAACATCGCCCGGTCATCGGACTGCCAGCCCTCCGACTCGTAGATCATGAACTCCTTGAAGGTCGTGAATCCACGATCCACCATTCCCTTGATCTGGTCCTTGTGCTGGTCGAACTGGGTGATGCAGATGTGGAATGTATAGTCGATGATGGCCTTCCCCTCGGCGCGCTTGTGCCAGTTGTCGGCGGCCTCGGAGAGCGTCTCGTAATCGTTTGAATCCTTCTTCTTGTAGGGGATCGCGAAATCGATGAGTGTTGTGACACCACCCCGGGCACCGGCGCGGGTGCCGGAGGAGTAGTCGTCCGAGGACACGGTTCCGCAAAACGGCAGATCAAGGTGCACATGAACGTCTATCACGCCGGGAATGACGAGATGGCCGGTGGCATCGATGACCTGGCCCGCCTCGCAGTTTCCCGCCAGGTTTTCACCGAGTGCGGCAATCTTCTCCCCGTTGATGGCGACGTCCATCAGTGCGGAGCCTTCAGCCGTAACGACCGTGCCCCCCTTGATGATCTTGTCAAATTTCATCTTTCTCTCCTTCTTCCGTTCATTGTTGAAGTGATATCCTCACAGCGAGCTGATTGCCTCGTCGAGGACATGGACCAGGTACTCGGCGTCCTCGCGGGACATGCACATGGGCGGCTTGAGGCGGACCACATTTCCGTAAAGGCCACCCTTACCCAACAGCACACCCATTTCCCGTGCCTTTTCAAGGATTTCCGCCGTTTCGGTGTTCGCGGGCTCCTTGGAAGTCCGGTCGCGGACGAATTCAATCCCCAGCATGAGACCCATGCCGCGGACGTCCCCGATGATCGCATGCTTGTTCATCAGCTTGTTCAGTTCCCCCTTCAGGAAGCTGCCAACCACGCGGCAGTTCTCCTGGAGGCCGTCCTCGTCGATGGCGTCGAGCACGGCGGCTCCCTGGGCCATGGAGACCGGGTTGCCACCGAACGTGTTGAAGTGAATCCGCGCCTTGAGGGTTTCGGCGATCTCGCGGCGGGTTGTCACCGCAGCCAGCGGAGCGCCGTTACCGATCCCCTTGGCCATGGTGACGATGTCGGGGGTGACGCCGTAATTCTGGAATCCCCAGTAGTTCTCGCCGGTGCGGCCAAATCCGGTCTGGACTTCGTCGGCAATACAAAGGCCGCCGTAACGCCGGGCGATATCGTAGGCCTTGGCAAGGTAACTCCGATGTCCCTGGGTGGCCCCGCCAACGCCCTGAATCGGCTCGGCGATATAGGCCGCGATGCGCCCCGGGGTGCTGAACTTGATGATTTCCTCGACATCATTTGCCGCCTTGGCCGCGATTTCCTCCGGCGTGCCGGAAAAGGGCGCGCGGTAGGGATCGGGGTTGATGGCATGGTGAATCCCGGCGCTTTGGTGCGTCGGGAACTTCCATGTGTGGTGGCTTGTCAGCCCCATCGTGGTGGGCGACCCGCCGTGGTAGGAATTGCGCAGGGCAATGACGTCGTGGTTGCCGGTGTATAGACGGGACATCGTCAGTGCCAGATCGTTGGCATCCGAGCCGCTGTTGACGAAGTAGGTGACATCCAGCCCGGGCGGCATTTTCTCGGCGAGTTTCTTGGCGAAATTGCCGATGTTGGGATGGAGGTATATCGTCGTCGTGTGCTGGAGGCGCTTCATCTGCTCGATCGCGGCAGCGGTCACCTTTGGGTGGCAATGGCCTGCGGAAATGGTCACGATGCCGGCGAAGCAGTCAAGATAGCGCTTGCCGGTTTCGTCCCAAAGGTACTGCATGTGCCCCTCAACAATCATGATGGGGTCGCGGTAATACGTCAGCAGGGCGGGGGTGCAGTAGTGACGGCGCTCGGAAAGCACCTCCTCCTTGGAAGGTCCCTGCCATGGGGCGGGCTTGTGGGAGGTTGGGGGCAATTCACGGCGCGTGGTGGAGGTGGTTGTCATAAAAGAGGCTCCTTATGGGGCGACAATGGAGGAGTACGTGTCGGGGCGACGGTCACGGTAGAACTGCCATGTGTTCCGTACCTCGCGAATGAGATCCATGTTGAGGTCGGAAACAACGACGGCGGACTTGTCGCGCGGCCCCACGTCGAGCAGTTTCCCCCGCGGGTCGCAGTGGTACGACTGGCCGTAGAACTCGCCAAACTCCCACGGCTTCTCGACCCCGGGGCGGTTGATGGCACCGACGTAATAGACATTCGCCACGGCAGCGGCGGGTTGCTCCAGCTTCCAGAGATATTCGCTCAATCCGGCGACCGTTGCGGAGGGGTTATAGACAATCTCGGCACCGGCCAGGCCCAGGGCACGCCATCCCTCGGGGAAGTGGCGGTCGTAGCAGATATAGACACCGACCTTACCGATGGCGGTCTCGAAGACCGGGTAGCCAAGGTTGCCGGGACGGAAGTAAAACTTCTCCCAGAAGCCGGGGGCCACCTGGGGGATGTGGATCTTGCGGAACTTGCCAAGGTACGTGCCGTCGGCATCAACAACCGCCGTCGTGTTGTAGTAATGTCCCGTCTGGTCCTCCTCGTAGATGGGAATGACCAGCACCATGCCGTGTGCCTTTGCCAGTTCCATCATGAGCTGGGTGGTGGGGCCGTCGGGGATTTTTTCGGTGCTGTCGTACCAGCGGATTTCCTGCTCGCAGCAAAAATAGGGACCGTAAAAGATCTCCTGAAGGCAGGCAATCTGGGCACCCTGGGAAGCGGCGTCCTCGATTTGGGCAACCGCCCTCTCGATCATCCCCTTCTTGATCTTCTCGATCGGTTCATCACCCGACCCTTCAAATTTGGTCTGTATGAGGGCACTTCGGACAATTCTGGGCATGGAAGTAAACATCTCCCTAGTTTAATATGGTGCTCCACCCACCGGGGGTGGACTGGCTCAACGATACAAGGTGCCGCCCCTCCACCATGCTGGCAAGAGAAAATCATCACAGGGCGAGATGGTGATTTCCGGGCATGACCCCATGGCGGCTGGTTCATCCAAAAACTTGGAGCGCCCCTTCAGGATGCCCTCCAAAGGTTTGGAATTCCTCTGCCTCCGTTTCAAACACCATGGGGCCTGGAAGGGAAGGACGGAGGAATTTACGATCGTATGCACTTGGAGGGGCGCGTTTGTGATTGATTCGGCGGATTCGTGATCGGATTCTTTCCGCGCCTTGATCGCTTTACCCACCATCCCCGGAGGCTCCCCATGGAATACGATCTGATTCATCCCCGCGACATGATCCCGCTTTTGATGGACCGTGTTTACAAATATGGCATGACGACCACCTCGGGAGGAAACTTATCGATCAAGGACGAGGAGGGCAACATCTGGATTTCGCCCTCGGGAGTCGACAAAGGGAGCCTGCAATGGGAGGATATTGTTTGCGTGAAGCCCGACGGGACGGTGAAGGGGCGGCACAAGCCCTCGTCGGAGCTCCCCTTCCATCAGGCGATCTACGAGGCCCGGCCGGATCTGAAGGGAATCGTCCATGCCCACCCATCGGCCCTGGTTTCCTTCAGCCTGGTGGGAAAGGCTCCTCCCATCCGCATCATTCCCCAGGCGTATTACGTCTGTGGATCGGTGGGCGTGGCGCCGTACGCCCTTCCCGGCAGCGACCAGTTGGGAAAGAACATCGCGGAAACCTTCGCCAAGGGGTACGACGCGGTGGTGCTGGAAAACCACGGAATCGTCTGCGGGGCGAGCGATCTGCTCCGAGCCTTTCATTGTTTCGAGACCCTTGATTTTTGTGCCCGCTTGGCGATCAAGGCGTCCATGATTGGGGGAAGCACGGAACTAAGTGATGTGCAGATCGACCTTTTTCGCAAGGCGGGGGAGCGGACGTTGCCGGAGTTCGACCTGGCCGGGCACACGAACAAGGAAAAAGCGATGCGGCGGCATATCTGCGAGATCACCCATCGTGCCTACGACCAGCAACTGATGACGAGCACCGAGGGGGTGGTTTCCGTCCGCCTGGACGAGGATTCATTCCTCATCACGCCAACGGGCAAGGATCGGCGGCTGCTTTCCGTGGAGGACATCGTCTTTATCTCGAAGGGGCGCCGGGAGAAGGGGAAACACCCCAGTCGGTCAGTGGGCGTTCATTCCCGAATTTACAAGGACCATCCCGAAATAAATGCCATCGTCTCGGCGCAGACACCGAACATCACGGCCTTCGCCGTCAGTGAAGCCCCGCTTCAGACGCGGACGATTCCCGAAAGCTACATTCTCCTTCGCCAGGTCCCCATCATGGAGTTCGGCCCCCAGTTCATTGATCCGGGGAAGGTGTCCTCCATGATTACTCCCCAGACGCCCGTATTGTTGCTGAAAAATGATGCCGTTCTCACCACCGGCGAGACCCTGCTTCAGGCTTTTGATCGACTGGAAGTGGCCGAATTCACCGCCGAATCGCTCATCGACGCCCGGTTGGTCGGGGAGCTTCGCCCCATTGCCGATCATGAAATTGCCGAACTGGAGGAGGCCTTCAACCTGCCGAAAGGGTGAAATCAGCCTCCGAGGGCCTGAAGGATCCTTGCGATCTGCCCATCGATCGGTTTCTGGTCCCCGAAATACTGGTTCACCATGATGCTGAACACAAGCGTCTCCCCGCCTTCCCGGTTGATGAAGCCCGAGAGGGCGCGGGTGCCTTCCAGCGAACCGGTCTTGGCGTGGACATCAACAGACTCAATTCCCGGGAACCACTTTGTCAGGGGATTGGGTTGTTCCCTTGATGGGAGCGAGGGAGCAAAGTCGGAGCGAAGTTTTTCCTCGGTAATGCCATGACGAATCAGGGCGCAAAGCTGGCGGGGCTGGAGGCTGTTTTTCCGTGCAAGCCCCGAGCCGTCCTCAATCCTGAGGTGCTCCAAGTCGGGAATGTTGATCTTCCCGAGCCAGTCCCGGGTGATTCGAATGCCCTCGGCCCAGGTGGATTCCTTCCCCATGCGGTCGGCGATCGTTCGACAAAGCTGCTCGGCAATGAAGTTGTTGCTCCACTTGTTGCACTGGTAAACGGCCTCGCGCAGGGGTGGGGACTTGTGGACGTGGAGGATGGTTTCCGCGTCCTGGAGGTTGCTGGTACCATTTTCGAGGACTTCGATTCCTCCTTCCCGGAAAAGTTCCATGAGGATATCATGGTGGAGGGAAGGGGCCGGAATCGCTGCACGATTGTTGATCGGTTCGGCACCGGAGGCGATATTGCCCTGGAAATGGATGGTTTGCTCAAGATCCCGCCGCCCGAGGAGGAGGCGTTCGTGCTCCTGGCCCGGTTCAACCGTATGAAGATCGGCGTCCACCAGTGATGCCACCCCCATGGGGTCCACGGTGAGGTGGGGGGCATGACCCGGTTGGTGGCCGGGGGTGATAGTGTATCGGAAGGCATTTTCCGTGATGGCGAATCCACTGGTGCCCGATGCGTCGCTGTCACTGGTGAGGCCAATTTCCCATGAGGGATGGAAGAATTCGGAGGCGAAGCCGCCATGATCGACCATGATGGCGCCCATGATGCGGCGGATGCCCTTTTCGCCGAGGATTTTCACCCATTCGTAAACGTCCCCAACGCGGAAGGAGCCGGTTTCGTGGTCCCAGGGGGCAATGGTTGGGTCGCCGCTGCCGCGAAGGAGGAGATCCCCGTAGAGGGTGTCCCCTTCGATGATGCCGTGGGTCAGGAGGGTGGTTTCCCACTGAAAATCGGCGCCAAGCAGGTCCAGGGCGGCGAGGGTGGTGACCAGTTTCATGTTCGATGCGGGCACGAAGGCCTTTGATCCCTGATAATCGACCAGGACGGTGCCATCGATGGTTTCCACCCGCACCCCCCAATGGGCAGGGGTTTTTGTGACCTCCGCGAGGATTTTCCCCATTTCATCTGTGATCTTTTTGAAAATATCCATGTAAGGCTCCTTGCCCCGGGAAGAGACACCGGTTAGGCAAAATGGCGGAAGTAAAAATCTTTCAATCGCCGGTATTGAGAGAAGGTAAATGAGAAATAAATTCCTCCCAGGACCGACCCTCCCTGCATATGCTGCCATGGTGGCATTGCTGCTGACGGCCCTAGTATCAGGATGCACCCGTGACGGTCGGTTCATGCTGCCCAGTTGGCCCGGGCAGGATCCCGCCGACAGGGCCATTGAACCCGGTTTGTACTTCTCGGTCAATGCGATTACACCCTTCCACCGGCTTGCAGCAGGCGAAGAGGATGTCTGGGAGACAACGGCACGACAGCTTGACATCGCCCGTGATGCCGGGGCCACGACCATACGTATAGACATGTGGTGGGGCGCCCTCCAGGACGGGGACGGCGAATGGGACTTCACCGCCTCCGACATGATTTTCGACCTCCTGGAGGAGCGGGGACTCAAGGCACTTCCCATCCTCTGTTACAACGGACCGGGCTTTGGGGAGACGGCCATCCTGACGGAGGAAAACAGGAAGGCATTTGGCGAGTACGTTCACCAGATGGTGACCCGATATCGCGACCGGGTCAGGTGGTGGCAGGTCTGGAACGAGCCGAACATCGAGCCCTTCTGGACCCCTGATCCCAGCCCCGAGCTATACACGCTTCTCCTGCGGGAAGTGGCAATGCGCGCCCGGGAGGCAGATCCGGCCGTGCGTCTTGTGGGCATGAACACGGCAGGGGCTGATATTTCCTTCATCGAGGCATGTTACCGTCATGGCGCGGGGGAGTATATCGATGCGGTGGCCTTTCATCACTACAATGCCGAGGCGGATGAGTCGCTCCTCGACGAGGAAGTCCGCAACGTGCGACGGGCGATGGATCGCCATGGGGATATTGACAAGCCCATCCTGATTACCGAGTTTGGCCTGAGCACCGGCCCAAGCCCCGTCATTGCATCGAGCACGCCGGAATTCCAGGCGTCCTGGATGGTGAAAAAGCACCTTGTTGCCAGGGCGGGCGGCGTTTCCCAGGCATTCTGGTTCAAGCTCATGGATGACGTGGAGGAGCCCGCACCGGACGGCTACTGGGGCCTTCTCAAGTCGGATTTCACACCCAAGCCCTCCGCCCATGCCTACCGGGTAATGACCGAGCAGCTCGACGGGTTGCGCCTGATCGGCCAGGCCCATGGCACTTCCGTTTTTTCCAGCCAGTCCCACAAACTCCGTGTCTATATCCTGAGCGATGGGGAGACAACAACGGCGGTTGCCTGGATGGAGCAGGACCATCGGGAGGGGGCGATCCGGCTTCCCGCCACCGAACCGGTGAGGGTGCTTGATCTTTACGGCGACGTGCTGGAGGAAATTGCCCCGAGGAATGACGGCCTTGTCCTCATCCAGCTCGATGAGGAACCCCGCTATATCGAGGGGCTGGGGAACGAGGCGCTGGCCCTCGTGTCCCTCCATCTTTCCCCCTCGGATATACACCTTTCCCCCGGCCAGTCCAGGGAGGTGCAGCTTTCCTACCACAACCCGCTTTCGCAATCCATGTTGCTTGACTTCAGCCGGTTCCAGGACACCCCGCCGGGGCTGGAGATCACCGTTCCCGAGCCTGTCAAGGTTCGGCCGGGGCGCACATGGAGGGGGACGATGGTGGTTTCCCTTGCCGCAGACGCGCCGGAGTTCCGTCGCATGGTGCTGAAATACAATGAGGACTTCCGCTATACGTATTCCCTGCAGGTGAATTATCAGGCCCCCCTGGATATCACCATGGGTGTGGAGCAGGCGGGAACCCAGGTGCGCATCATCGCAACGGTGGAGAACCTGACGGAGTTTCCCCTCGATGGAATGATTGACTGGCGTATCAATGGCGCCTCCAGGGCGGATGTGCGCCGGCCCTTCGACACCCTTCAACCCCGTGAGATCCGCGCGTTCTACATGGAGTTTGATGTCTGGCCGGGGGAGAACCTGTTCACCTTTGAAATCGACCTGGAGGACGGCGCCCGTCGTCTCGGTCGTTTCCCCGTTTGGGGGCAGCAAATAACGAAAGAGGCCCCGAAACAGGATGGATCGCTGGCGGTCTGGAATCGTCAACCGCACGTCGTGATGCTTCCCTTCCGCCACCAGTTCGTTCCCGAGCCACGGCATCGGCAGGTTTCCGCCAGTGAATCGAGCGCCCGTGTCTATACTGCGTGGACGGAAACCCACATGCACCTGGCGCTGGACGTCACCGATCCCACCCCCAACAACAACCCCTTCGAGGGTCGGGAAATCTGGAAGGGTGACTCGATGGAGTTCTTCATGGGTTTCTCCGGACCCGGCAGCAAGGCCCACGCCCTCAGGGAGGGGGACTTTCAGTTCGGCCTCTCGCCGGGAAGCGGCCTGGAGGTACACACATGGAACTGGCGGTCCCTCACCGCGGAGGACGAACATGGAGCCCCCCTCAAGGATGTGGAAAGCAGCCTGTATCCCACCGATGAGGGCTGGCTCATCAAGGCCTCCATACCCATCTCCGAATTCGGTCTTGAGGAAATCCTTCCCTACACGCTTATTGGTTTCGACATGCACCTCAATAATCGCCATGGGTTCACGCAGGATGAAATTCGGGAAACCTCGCTGATCTGGAACGGGGACACGACGAACTGGCGAACACCCGCCCGGTGGGGTGCCGCCATGATCCTTCCTGATCCAGTCAGCCTCCCGACTTCCTCAAGATCCCAGCTGGCCAATTCGAAGACTCCCCTGCAGACCAGCGATGAACCCACCACGGATCCCGATTACCTGACGCCAATCCCGGTGGAATTTCCCCACGCCGCCCGTCATCTTCCCGATTGGCTGGAACTGGATATCCCGTGGGAGGGCGAATTCCTGATCTCCACGGGATATGGATATGAGTCCCGCTCGTGGACCCACCAGACCATCGGGAATGACAGGAGCGCCAATGACTTCTTCTGTCTGGACGCCGACCTGCCGGTTGGCCATCCGGTTCTTGCCATGGCGCCGGGGAGGATCATCTCCTCGACCCATCGTATGGATTCCTACGGGAAGTACGTCGTCATTGACCATGGGGAGGGATATCATTCGATATACGCCCATCTTGACAGCCTCGTGTATCATGTTCATCTCGGGGAGCCCGAGATATACATTGATCGGGGCGGTGTGATTGGCCGCGGTGGGAGTACCGGCACCTCCTGGCCCCATCTACATTTCGGTGTGCATTTTAACGCCCGTCAAAGTCACAGCGGCGCAAATGTGGGGGGCGAGGCCGTGGTGCCCGAACCCCTTGGTGGATATTACGGCATTCGGCGAGGTCACGAGCTGGCGCCCGCCAGGGAGGAATAAACTCCCTTGGGACGGGCGCTGGTCACCATCAATCTTCTTTTCCCCATCTGGGTGCTGATGGCTGCGTTGGTGGCCTACCTGAAGCCCGATCTTTTTACGGGATTGCGGCCCGGGATTCCCTGGCTCCTTGGCCTGGTAATGCTCGGCGTGGGAATGACGATCAGTCTGGCCGACCTGAAACGGGTCTTCAGCCGCTTCCATGAGGTCGGTATCGGGGTGGGTGCCCAGTTCGTGGTCATGCCATTGGCGGCGTGGGTCATTGCCATGGTGCTCCAACTCCCCCCGGAGCTTGCCGTCGGGGTGATCCTGCTGGGGTGCTGCCCCGGGGGGACGGCATCGAATGTGATCGCCTTCCTTGCCCGGGGCGACGTGGCGCTTTCCGTCACCATGACCGCGGCGGCAACATTGATTGCCCCCGTGGCGACGCCGTTCCTAACATGGGCACTGGCGGGTAGCTGGATCCCTGTCAATGCCTGGGCGCTCCTTGTGGACATCGTGAAGATCGTCCTTCTTCCGATGCTGCTGGGTGTCACGGCCAACCACTTCCTGCGCTCATCTATACAGCAATGGAGGGAGGGGCTGGCGCTCTTCTCGATCCTCTGTATTGTGCTGATCGTGGCGATTGTGGTGGCGCTTTCCCGGGGAAGAATTGCAGATGCCGGACTCCTCGTCATGGCCGCAGTTGTTCTCCATAACGCCTTCGGGCTGGGGTTCGGATATCTGTTGGCCCGCCTGACCGGGATGGGGGAAACCCAATCGAGGGCGGTCTCTGTGGAGGTCGGCATGCAGAACTCCGGCTTGGCATCGGCCCTTGCCATCGCCCATTTTTCCCCACTGGCCGCACTTCCCGGCGCTCTTTTCAGCGTCTGGCACAACATCACCGGCCCTGCGTTGGCCTCCTATTGGGGGCGCAAGTCCACGGCAACAAGAAGTCCAAGTCGCAAAACGAAATGACCCCAAGGAAAGAACTCAATGTCCCATCTGGTTCCCCAGCCCAAGAGCATCAGCCCCATGGAGGGCGTGTTCGCCATTCAGGAAGGCACCCGAATTTTCCTGACCAACAAGGCCGAACGACCCGAGTACCTGGCGGCGACCCAGCTCCAGCGCGTCATTCAGGCGCTTTGCAAT
This sequence comes from Candidatus Sumerlaeia bacterium, assembly GCA_020831705.1. Taxonomy (GTDB): domain Bacteria; phylum Sumerlaeota; class Sumerlaeia; order SLMS01; family SLMS01; genus JAFIGB01. The sequence continues at coordinate 18,328 of JAFIGB010000036.1, forward strand.
CGCAAGGTTCCCCTTGATCGACCCGGATTGCTGCCCTTTGAGGGTCCAACGATCCATCTCGCCATCGAGGAGGACGGGGCGGCAGCCCCCCTTGAGGCCCAGGGATACAGGCTCAAGGTCGACCCGGCGGGCATTGAGGTTGTTGGCAGGTCGGCTGTGGGGCTTTTTTACGGGATCCAGACCCTCCAGCAATTGTTTCAGAACCACGGCCCGGCGATTCCGTCGATGGTGATCGAGGACGCCCCCGCCCTGGAAGTCCGCGGCTTTTACCATGACGTCTCCCGGGGCAAGGTTCCCCGTCTATCAACGTTGAAGTGGCTGATCGATTATCTTGCGATCCACAAGATCAACCAGTTCCAGCTATACATCGAGCATCCGTTCCTGTTCCGGTTTGATCCCTCCATCGCCCAGGACAGCAACCCCCTGACCTCCGATGACATCCTCGAGTTGCAGGAATACTGCGTCGACCGGCGGATTGAATTCGTTCCAAGCCTCCAGGCCTTCGGTCACATGGGCGGTGTGCTTGCTCTGCCCCAGTACAAACACCTGGCGGACGTGGAGCTTGAGGCCCCGTGGGAGGACCTCACCTGGCGTGAACGGATGCGGGGGGCGACCATTGACAGTTGCAGCGAGGAGGCCCGGGCGCTTCTGGAGAAGATGTTCGACGCCTACCTGCCGTTGTTCGACTCGGACAAGGTGAACTTCTGCGCCGATGAGACCTACGACCTCGGCGAGGGAAAGAACAAGGAAAAGGGCGATGCCGTCGGCAAGGGGCGTCTATACGTGGATCATATTCTGTGGCTGCGCGAGGCGGCCGCACGCCATGGCAAGCAGCTCATGATCTGGGGGGACATTCTCCTCAAGCACCCCGACCTGGTGGCTGAACTGCCCAAGGACATCATCCTGATGAACTGGGGCTACGAGGCCAATCATGACTACGAAAGCACCGCTGTCTTCGCCAAGGCGGGGCTGACGTTCTACTGCTGCCCGGGTGTGTGCGGCTGGAATCGCGTCATGAACGATGTGGAGAATGCAACGGTCAACATTGTGGAGTTCACAAAGACAGCCGTCAAGTACGGTGCCAAGGGACTTTTGAACACCGACTGGGGCGACCACGGTCACTACAACCCGCTGGGGGCGTCGCTCCATGGTATCGCCCTGGGCGCGGCGGTTTCCTGGAATACGGACACAACGGCGGAGGAGTTCGACAAGTCCTGGTCCGTGCTGACCTTCAACGACCCGCAGGCGAAGGGTGTCGAAGCTCTCCGCAAGCAATCCCTCGGTGTGGGTACTTGGATCATTCTCTACACCCCCTTCGTCGGGGAGCCCCTTCATCCTGTCTATAAGGCGGGGGAGGAGGAGGCACACGGCCTCATCCGCCAGGGAATCAAGGGGCGGAAGATCTTTCAGGACTACTTCGAGAATCGCCAGGGCGAAAGCTGGATCACGGCGGAACTTGCCCATGGCTCGAAGATGAACATGCTTGTCGGCGAGAAGATCCTCCTTTGGAAGGAGCTTGCGGAAAACGGCCATGACAAGCCGAACCCCGAGCTTGCGGAACGACTGGAGGCCTTCGCCTCCCGTGTTTCGGAACACTTCCACGACTACCAGCCCCTTTGGCTGGCCAGAAACCGCCCGTGTGGCCTGCCGGATATACGCCGGGCCGTTGACAAGCTCGTTGCCCAGGCGGTTGAAATCGCAGAAAGGCTCCGCGGATGACGGCACCCTGGGATCGCTCCGAGATTCAGGAGCAACTCTTCGAGGAGATTCTTCACGCACGCCAGCGTGTCTATGCAGTGGCACGCCCAACCCCGCTGGAGAAGCTTCCCCTGCCGGTCAAGGCGGACGTCTATCTCAAGCGGGAGGACCTTTCGCCCATCAATTCCTACAAGTGGCGGGGCGCCTACAACCGCATGGTGATGCTATCCCTGGAGGAACGCTCCCGGGGTGTCGTGACGGCCTCGGCGGGCAATCATGCCCAGGGGGTGGCGCTTGCCGCGGCGAGGATGGAGATAAGCGCCCGCATCTACATGCCCTTCTCCACGCCCCGCATGAAGCAGCTAGCCGTCAAGCGGCATGGTGGCGAGTACGTGGATGTCGTCCTCCATGGCGATTCCCTCAGCGAGGCGGCCGCCCTGGCCCAGAAGGCCATGAAGGAGGAGGAGCTTGTCTATATACACCCGTATGATGACATGCACACGATGGGTGGTCAGGGAACAATCGCCGACGAAATTGTCATGTCGGGGATCGACAATATAGACGTTGCGTACCTTCAGATCGGAGGCGGGGGAATGGCCGCCGCCGTGGCCTGCTGGCTCAAGACCTTTTACCCGGACATCCGCATTGTCGGCGTGGAGGGTGTCGGGCAGGCTTCGATGAAGTCGGCGGTGGAGGCGGGCACGCCCGTTGATCTGGATTATGTGGATGTCTTCTCCGACGGCACGGCGGTTCGCCGGGCGGGCACGTTGACCCATGCCCTTTGTTCCGAGTTGATCGATGAGTTCATCACCGTGACGAACGAGGAGCTTTGTGCAGCGATTCAGCTTCTCTGGGAGGCGCGGCGCGTGATCCCGGAACCGGCTGGTGCCATGGGGGTCGCCGGGCTGATGAAGGATGCTGACAATGTCATCAACAAACGGGCGCTCTGTATTCTTTGCGGAGCAAACATGGATTTTGGCCAACTGGCATGGATTGCCCGCCACGCAGGGATTGGCTCCAAGCGCCGCCGCTATTACCGTTTCGAGATCTCCGAAAAACGGGGCTCCTTCCTGAACCTCCTCGAATCCTGTTTCGAGGACATCAACATCGTGGAGTTCCAATACGGCAAGCGCGACCATGAGAAGGGCTGGCCGGTAATCGGCTTCGAGGCATCACCCATCGAAATGGACCTGCTGAGGAAGCACCTGACGGAGAACAACATTCCCTGGGCCGATGTCACCTCGCAGGTGGACGTGGAATTCCGTCTCATTCATTATGAACCCGCCTCCTTTATTGATCCGTACTTCATCACCTACGAATTCCCCGAGCGTGCCGGCGCGCTCCGTGATTTCCTCCGGGCGATCCGCGAAACGGCAAGCCTTTGCTACTTCAATTACGTCTATACAGGGGAAGCAGTGGGCAGGGCGCTCCTTGGGTTCGAATTCGAGAATGCCGACTCACGGGTTGAATTCCTGGATATCCTCGTCAACGCCGGCCATTCCTTCCACGAGGTGTCGCCGGACACGGTGGAGCGAATCATCTGATGTCGCGGCCACCCTTCAAGCCTGCGGTGCTGTTTTGCGATGTGGATGGGTGCCTGACCTCGGAATCCTCCAGTCCCTTCGACATGAAGGTATTTGGCCAACTGATCGACCTGTTTCGCGATTCCAGGCGTGAAGGACTTCCCCGCGTTGTCCTTTGCACCGGCCGCCCCCAGCCCTACGTGGAATGCCTCCTCAAGCTGTTTGACATCCGGGAACCCGCCATTTGTGAGAATGGAGCGGTGATTTATGATCTTGATGGGAACCGGGCGCGGTATTCATCGGTTGTTACGGCAGAAATGGTGACAAGCCTCCGGGTTCTTCGGGCCCATGTGGAGGATTGCCTTCTCCCCGGACATCCACGGGCGCTCCTGCAATTTGGCAAGGAAGCACAGATATCGGTCTATTCGGAGGTTCACGACGACCTTTTGGAGCTTCACAGGCGGGTTGAGGACTTTGTTTCGACCAACGACATCGCCCCCCTTGACATAAACACCTCCCATTACTATCTTAATATATCCCCACGTGGAGTGAGCAAGGGGGCTGCGATTTCCGAGCTACTCCGCAAGATGGGGATTACCCGCAGCGAGTCGGCCGGGATCGGTGACACGGAGGGGGACTTGTCCATCAGGGACGCCACCGCGTGGTTTGCCTGCCCTTCCAATGCACGCCCGGCGATCAGGAACGTGGCCGACTATACATCCCCTTATCCAGAAGCACGGGGTGTGCTGGATATTCTCTCCCAATTGGTGCCTCTATGATTCGTGACCCGATTACCTCCAGGATTCGCAACACCCGCCGGCTGGCTGATGTACTCCAGGTGCTCGCCCGCCATGGGTTCGGCAGCTTCCTCAGCGAGACCGGACTGGACAAGGTGATCGGGCGCGGCCTTGAGATGATTTCAGGGAAGGAGGAACACCCCGAGGCGAAGCGACTGCCATTGGAGGTGCGCCTTCGACTGGTTCTTGAGGAGCTTGGCCCGATATACATGAAGCTCGGCCAGGTGCTGGCGACACGCCCTGATCTCATACCCCCCGAAGTTGCCCGTGAATTCCGCAAGCTCCAATCCGATTGCCCCAAGGTTCCCTACGAGGAAATTCGGGAACGACTGGACGAGCAGTTCAACGAAAAGGTCGACGAAGTCTTTGCCTTTATAGACGAGGAGCCCATCGCGGCGGCATCCATCGCCCAGGCCCACCGCGCCCGGCTTGTGGATGGAACCGAGGTGATCATCAAGGTGCTCCGGCCGGGGATTGAGGAGCTTGTCGTCACCGACCTGGAGGTCCTGGAGGACATTGCCGAGTTCACCGAACGCCATTTCGCAAGCATCGGATTCAGCCCGTCGAATGTGGTGAAGGAGTTCTCCCGCCAGATCAATCGGGAGACCGATCTCTTTCACGAGGCCCGGGCCACGGAACGTCTCCACGAGGAATTCAAGGACACGCCGGGAATTCATTTCACCCCCATCTATTGGGAGGCAACAACGCGGCGCGTGCTAGCAATGCGCGAGGTCAAGGGTCAGCTGTTGTCCCGTCTCAAGCCGGGCGATCTGGACCCTGCCGTTGCCCGTCAGGTCGTGAAGAACGGCACCACGGCGGTCTTTCGCATGTGCCTGGAAATCGGGTTTTTCCATGCAGACCCCCACCCGGGGAACATCTTCGCGCTGGAGGATGGCTCGATCTGCTTCATCGACTGCGGCATGGTCGGCCATGTGGAGGTCAAGACACGGGAGGACCTGCTGGAGCTTGTCAGCTCCGTGCTTTCGCGCGACCTGGACAGGGTGCTTCGCTCGGTAATCGCCCTTTCCGATGCCGAATCGGGCATGGAACGCGACCGGGCCTTTCGCGCCGATGCCTGGGAGATCGTTTCCCGCTTTCATGTGGGAAACCTCGAACGGCTCGACATTGCGGAGCTTCTCGAAAGTTTCTTCACCCTCCTGCGTGACCACAAGATCACCTGCCCCTCGGATCTCGTCTTTCTCATCAAGGCACTGACGACTATACAGGGGGTGGGTGAACTCCTCGACCCGGAGTTTGATTTTGTCACCCACCTTCAGCCGCGCATGAGGAACCTGATGCGGCGTCAATACGGACCGGGTGCCATCCGCAAGCGCCTGATGCGCTCGCTGATGGGTTACATCGAAGTTGTGGAAAAGCTGCCGATTGAACTTCGTTCCCTCACGGGCGCGCTACACAGCAGGAACTTTTCCGTGGGGTTGGATATCAAGGGCCTTGAGGAGTTGCGCCACATCCTGGAGAAGTCCGCCAAGATCATCTCCATCGCCCTGATCCTGGCCGCGATGATCATCGGCACGTCCATCCATTCCCGGTCACCGGACATTTGGGGGACCCTCTTCGGAGTCTTCGGACTCATGACCCTCGCCATTGCCGCCCTCTTCTGCGGTTGGCTGGTTCTCGGATTGTTCCGCAAGGATTGACACACTTCATCAGCTTTCACTGAGGCGCTTGACCGGCTCGTCCTTCTTCAGCATTTCATGAGCGTCGCGAAGCATGGCGGGAATACGGTCGGCAAAGGGGGAGTCCTTCAGGACGGGCGCCAGCTCCCCATCGTCGACCTTTGTGGCCATCTGGCCGGGGAACCATGCCCCTGCATTTCCCATGAGATTATACCGCATCCGGCCGTACTCCACCATGTCGTAGGCCCTGGCGAGATTGTATAGACCGAGGGTGACCTCGATATTGATTTCGCCCGGGACTTCCTGCCAGCGCGGAAGGCCGCTGCGCCAGTTGTGTGTATATTCACGCCCCAGTGTGGCCTCCATCTCCCGTTCCAGGCGCTCCAGGATTGGTGGCAGAAATTCCTCGCGCCTGTCGTAGAGGGAAATTGCCTCCAGGTGGAGATCAAAGTCCGACGGTTTGGCAGCTCCGAGGCTCAGTGTGTGTACTTCGGGGTGGGAAAGACAGAACAGGTCGTTGAAGATAATGGGATGGAGGGGGGCGGTCAGGTCGACCAGTTTTGCGGGTGGCTTGTAGAGCATGCCGCCCTTGTCCGTGGGGCTGATGATGAAAACGCCCATGTCCCGTGCGGTGGCTGCCTCGATGGCGGGCCAGTTTGCTTGGTTGATGTAATACCAGTGGAGGTTCACATAATCAAAACCGCGCCCGACATTGGTGTTGATGGAATCAACGATGACATGGGCGGGGCCATGGGTGGAAAAGCCCACGTGGCGGGCAAGCCCTTCGTCCTGAATTTGGTGCACGACCTCCAGACAGCCCCCCTTGCGGAAGGCCTTCTCCATGTCTGCCTCGTCGTTGATGCCATGGATGGCGAGGAGGTCCACATGGTCCAGATTAAGACGACCGAGGGAATCCATAAAGTTTGAACGGAACACCTCGCTGTCATCCTCCAGGCCGATCTTCGTCTGGACGATGATTTTCTCGCGGGGAAACTTCGGGAGGACGAGACCCAGTTGCCGCTCGCTCGGGCCGTACCCCCGGGCGGTTTCAATGTGATTGATTCCGACCTCGATGGACCGGCGAATGGTGGCCTCCAGATTGGCCTGATTCTTTTCCTCGATCTCACTGAGGGGGATATCCTTCCACCCCTGCTGGTACCGCATTCCCCCGCAGCTGAAGACCGGCATCTGGAGTTCTGTCCGACCAAATCGACGATATAACATGAGGATTGATTGCCTTGGCGGGAATGTTGGGAACCTTTGGCTCCCTTCAAGTTGCATGATCAGGTTATCCACCTTCATGCCCGGGAGTAAGAGGATTTTAGTCCGATCCACGGAAATTAAGGGGCGACGAAAGCCCCCCAAATCCTTCGAAGGTGCAGCTGGTTTCTGTAACCCTTGGACTTTTGTCCCGAAATGACCCTGAAATGGGATCATCGGGGGTATTGGACGGAAAAACAGAGGAATTAAACAGGGAATGGGAATTGCAAAACATGGCCACAGTTGCGGGTATGCCGCAGAAATCAGAGGGTACGCCAGGTGAAAGTTCTACAGTTTCTTGACGATGGGCGGGCGGTCGAATGCAAGACCGATGAACCAATTTCATCCGCCGTCCTCGCTCACAGCCTTGGTGTCCCCATGGTTTGTGGTGGTCATGGAAGATGCGCCACCTGCCACGTTTTCGTGGAGGCCGGCATGGAGAACCTGTCGGAGAGGACCGATCAGGAAAAGCGCACGCTGGCACGCATCACCAGTTGCAGCCCGAAATCCCGCCTTTCCTGTCAGGCACGAGTGCTTGGCAACGTCAGCATCAAACTGCCCGAGGGGGAGTATGTCGAATCCGCCTCTTCACTGGAGACCATGTTGGGGAAACGGGCAAAGAAGGACATCCTGCACCCCATCGACGGTCGGATCCTCGTGAAGAAGGGGCAAATCATCTCCCGCTTTGTCCTCCGTAAGTTGGAATCGGGCGGCTGATTGTTTCCCTCAGCCCAAGCATCATCATATTTGGGGATCCACATCCCCCCAGGAGAATGAAAACCATGGCAGGCATTACCGTATTGGACGGTGGTTCATCCACCTTTAGGCACAACTACTACGACCCTGAAGATTTCTTCGTCTCGGATCCGGAGTCCGGTTCCATCCGTCGCCGTGATGGAATGCGGGTGGTGTCGATCTCCGAGGATTTCGTGGCTTCCCTCCTTGCGGGAACGGCCCAGGAACTCGGGGAGGATGCCGCCCGCGCGGTGATGTACCAGACCGGGTATCAATGGGCCCTTGCTGATATGAAGAACTATCAGGCCGCCATTGAGAAGGAGTTTGGCAATACACCGATCAGCGAAATGCACCTGAACTTCGTTCTCGAAACCTGGTGGTGGCCACTGACCACCCAGGGTTGGGGTGGATGGAAGGTGGACTTCGAGCATCGCAAGCAGGGACTGATGATGGTCGACCTGACCGACTCGGTGGTTGCCCAGTCGCTTGAACGCCTCGGCAAGCCGGTTTGCTATTGGTATGCGGGTCTCTTTGGCGGCCTGTTCACCCACCTGAGCCGCCGCGTTCTTAATTGTATAGAAATACAGTGCTACGCCAGCGGCCATGATGTTTGCAAGTTTCTGATCGGGATGGAGAAGAAGGTCAACGCCGCGGCCTATTGGGTGGAGGAGGGCGCATCCGCCAATGACATCATGGAAAGCCTCAACTAGGGAAACAATACGATGGCAAAACTACTGATTCCGGAAGCAACGAAGATACGCCGGTTGGCCGCTGCTCTCGCCACCATGGGAAGGGATTCCAAGGGGGATACGTCGTCCATAAACCTGGACCAACCCCTCGGCATGTTCTTTCGCCAGTTCCCTTGGGATGGCAGGCGCCGCAAGGTTGTCGGGGCGCTCCCGCCACTGGATCTATCCACGGTGGGGCAGTACTTCGCGCGGTTTGACTGGGAAGCCCGGCCAAAGCCCAAAAGCGATAGAATCACCGAGGTGGAGGACGAACCCGGCAGGGTATCGAAGAACAGTGCCGTCGTGGAACTTTTCCCGTCAACACGCTGACCATAACCAGGATTGAATAGATGACAACATTGCACCCCATTTTGAAAAAGATCAGGACCGAGGATCCCGGAAAGCCGCCGAGCGCGGAGGAATTGGATCGCATCGAGCAGGACCAACCGGAGTTGGTGCCGCGGATTCGTGCGACACGGGAGGCCGTTGCGAAGGAGCAGCTGATCCTGAAGGAAACCGTGGAGAAGGTCCTCAAGAAGTATGACTTCAAGGGACGGTTTGATTACGGATCGGACAAGTGCTACCGGGACGTGGGGTCTGTATATCGGTACTGCGTTTTCGCCATGCTTTGCGAGGACGAGGACATGCTGCGCAACAAGCTGCTCTTCTGGATGCGGACCATCATTCAGTCCCTCGATTTCCCCAGCGGCAACGAATCGATTCTGTTCTGCTACTCGCTCCTGCGGGAAAATGCTCGGCGGAACCTGACCCCGGAAGCTTCCGGCCACATGGACCCCTACCTGAAAATTGTCGAGGAGATCCTTCCGTCATGAGTGCTGTCACCATTCCTGATTCCGAATACTCGGTTCCCTTCTATGAGGAGAACTACTTCAACCATAACCTGCGGAAGGGGACACTCTTCAACCGCGCGGGAACGAAGATGTGTTACCTGCCACCGGAGTTGATCGGCGCCATGAAGCGCGTCCTGGAGGAGGAAACCGGTCCCGCCTGGCGCCACATCCTCAAGCGTGTCGGCATGATCTGGGGAAGCCGTGTTGCATCGCGTTTCACCAACGAACTTCGCGAGTATTACAACCGCCCCCTTCACGAAATGCCGATGCGTGAAATGCTCACGGTGCTGGAAGGTTACTTCCGCTATCACGGTTGGGGCGATTTGCGCCTGGACATGGGCTGGGCTGAATCGGGATTGATCATGGCAACGATGCATAACAGTGCCTTCGCGGAAGTCTTCGGTGCCTCCGACGGCCCGGTCGACTCGGTTGTTGCGGGACTGCTGGCGCGATTCATCTCGGAGGTGAGCGAGCGGGAGGATATAGACTGCCAGGAAACAGCATGCGTCGCCGTGGGGGATCCCGATTGTCGCTTCATTGTTGGGACACGGGCACGTATAGCTCCCCTGGAACGATGGATGGAACTCGGCATGGATCATGATACCATTGTCAACCGACTGACAGGTGAAGGGTCCAAAATGAACGAGGAGAAAACGAGATGAACGAGGGGAACCGCTGCTGGGTGCCGGACGGATACCAACTGATCGAACCGCTTGCCAGCGGCGGACAGGGGGAGACACACCTGGCAAGGGATATGGCCGCATCGCGGATTGTCGTCATCAAGCGCATGACCCGTGGGGCGCGGGGACTGTTTTACAGGGAGCTGTTTTCCATGGTTGTCGCCTGCCATCCCAATATTGTGGATATACTTGATTACTACGACACCGAGGATGGCGACCGCCTTCTTGTCATGGAATATTGCCAGGGGGGGACGTTGCGTCAATACATGGAGGATCACCTGTTTTTTGAGGCTCGCGAAGTTGTCACTTTGATGACCCAGCTTTTCTCGGCAACGGCTGAAATTCACACCGAGGGGATCGTCCACGGTGACCTGAAGCCCGAAAATATCTTTCGTGCACGGCGCCACGGCGTCCCCGTCTGGAAGATCGGGGACTTTGGAATCAGTCGCCACCAGAACGACACGAGGCAGCTCAAGGCATGCACCCCTGCCTACGCCTCGCCGGAACATTTCCTCGGGAAGCTTTGCTGCGCCTCCGATGTCTACTCGCTGGGAAGGTTGATGGAGGAATGTCTTAACCTGGGCATGGACGAGGGATACAGGATCCACGAGACGAATCAGGATCTGCGCGATGACCTTCACAGACTGGCCGCTGAATGCATGGCTGTTCGTGAGTCAGAACGTCCAACGGCCATCAATGTCTATAAGCGGTTGGTGGCGATCAATGATTTTATCCGTGCGGAAAGATACCTGCTGAAGGATGCGAGAATTCGTGTCGAGGAAGAGTTTATGAATGAAAGGGCGGCGTCCTGATGGCTGGCAAGTTTCTCAAGTTGTTTGGTATCGGCAGGGATGAGGATAGGGAGAAAAAGCCCGTCAAAATGACCTCCCGAAATGTGATGGGGGACTTTTCCTCCACCCTGGAGGGCCCCGAGTATAGCCGCGACAGCGAACCCGGTGGTTTTCGGGCGCCGGAACCGGTCATCATCCGGCAAAGCAAGCAGTCGGGTTGGGCCGCAATGGCACCGATCATGGAACATGATGATGTTAATCTGGAGACCGAACAGGATCCCGTACAAAGCCCGAGGATGGAGGCTGATCCGTTCCCTGCGGAGAAGGATCCCCCCACCGAGGAATTGAAGAAGAGCGAAAAATCATGGGATATTTTGGATTGGGGTGACGAATGAAACTCGTGGCTATAGCAGGGGCGACCGGTGGATGCGGCAAGACCACGACAGCCGTGCGCCTTGCCCAGGAATTGAAGCGCCAGGGGTAC
>JAFIGB010000040.1 GCA_020831705.1 Candidatus Sumerlaeia bacterium
GCCCACGGGGGCATCTACGACCAAATCGGCGGCGGGTTTTCCCGTTACAGCGTCGACCGGCACTGGCTGATCCCCCACTTCGAGAAGATGCTCTACGACCAGGCCCTTATTGTCCGTGCCGCTGTGGAGGCATGGCTGGTCACCGGGAAGGATGAATTCCGCCGCACCGCCGAGGAGACCCTCGCCTATGTTTCCCGCGACATGGCCCATCCCGACGGGGGCTTCTTCAGTGCCGAGGACGCCGACAGCGAGGGCGAGGAAGGGAAGTTCTACGTCTGGACCACCGAGGAGGTCGTCAAGCTGCTCGGAAAGACGGAGGGGGAACTTTACACCGACATTTTCGGCTTCGAGGACGAAGGCAATTTCGCCGATGAGGCAACCCACAAGCGCACGGGTGTCAACATTCCACACTTGTCAAAGCCCCTCTCCCGCCGGGCGGAGGATCTCAAAATCCCCCTCGCCGACTTGGAGCAGCGTCTGGAGGAGGCCCGCACCATTCTCTTCAAGGAGCGGAAAAAGCGAATCCACCCCCTCAAGGACGACAAGGTGCTCACTGACTGGAACGGCCTGATGATCGGTGCCTTCGCCCGGGCAGGGGCTGCTTTTGGGGTGCGTGAGTACACCGATGCCGCCCGCCGCGCCGCCGCCTTCATTCTCGAGGAGGTTGCCCGGGATGGCCATCTCCTGAAGCGCTGGAGGAACGGCCAGGCCGGTCTCCCCGCCCATCTGGAGGATTACGCCTTTATGGCATGGGGTCTTGTGGATCTTTACGAGGCGACCCTGGAAACCCGCTGGCTGGCCGAGGCCGCCAAGCTGGTGGAGGTGCTCTTTTCCGAGTTTTGGGACAAGGAGGCAGGGGCCTTCTTCCAGGTGGCCCACTCCGGCGAGGAACTGATCGTGCGCAACAAGGAGTTCTACGACGGTGCCATTCCCTCGGGAAATGGGGCGGCTGCACTGGTGCTGCTGCGGTTGGGGCGCCTGCTGGGCCGCGAGGAGTGGGAACAACAGGCCGACGCCCTTTTCCGCGCCGCTTCCCCGAAAATCTCCATGGGACCGGGGAACTTTACCCTGCTGATGAGTGCCCTGGACTTCGCTCTTGGGGAATCATCGGAGGTGATTCTCGCCGGTGATCCGTCGACCCCGGAATTCGGGAAAATGCTGCGGGTTTACCACCGTCGATTCCGTCCGGGATCGGTGTTGTTGCACCTCCCTGGCGAAAAGGACGGGGGACTGCTGAAACTTGCCCCCTGGCTGGGTGATTACAAGGCAGGCGGGGACGGTTCACCGCTGGCTTATGTATGCCGCAACCATGCCTGCGAAAAGCCGGTCGCCTCGGCGAAGGAACTGGAGGCGCTGCTCGACAGGAACGCACCCTGAACGGAAGGTCTCCGTGCCCAAATCCCTGATTGACCGGGTCCGGGTCTGGACCCAGACTAACCGACCTGATGATCCGGGAGGACCCGGCCCTCATCGATATAATGACTCGGCAGCATAAGACCATGAGTGGTAAACTGGAAAAAGAAACTGATGAGGTAAATTGCTTCCACGGTGTCGTGGAAGGTCGGGTGCAGCGTGTGGGTTTTCGTGTGTTCACCCGGGAAGCCGCTCGGCGCCATGGCATCAAGGGATGGGTGCGCAATCTTCCCAACGGATGTGTGGAACTCCATGCCGTGGGGGATGAGATCTCCCTGACCGAGTTCCTCACCGAGGTCTATCAGGGCCCCGTGCTTTCCCACGTATCACATATAGAATTGAAGTGGCAAACGAGCGAGGAGGAGTTTGGCTCCTTCGACATCCTTCGCTGATTGGCCAAGGCGAGAAATGAACCCGCGCCCGAAAGGCTTCCTTCAGGTTGACGTGGACGGCCTGTGGGCGGTCCGGGCCTGTTACGGGCGTCACGAGGGGACATCCTTCCAGACCGACCCCTGCTGGGAGGAGGGCATCCCCCGCCTGCTGGAAATCTTCAACGATTCCTCGGTCCCCGCATCCTTCTTCATTGTTGGCCGTGATCTCGAACTCAAGACCAAGCGGCACATCGCCCGCCAGCTCCTACAGGACGGCCATGAGCTGGCCAATCACAGCTATACACATTTGATCGGTCTGACCGCGCGCCCGCTCGGCGTGATTCACCGGGAGATCCGGAAAACCGACCGTGCCCTGAGGAAAATCGGAGCCACTCCCGTGGGATTCCGCTCCCCCGGTTATGACATCGATGGACGGGTCCTTCGCGCCGTGCGCCAGATCGGGTATCTATACGACGCCTCGATCCTCCCCACCCCATGGGTTCCTCTTCTTCGTGTGGCCGATGCCTGGCTGGCGCGGAAACTTCCCGAAGGGAAACGCCAGTTCGGCAGGTGGGTGTATGCACGGGCCCCGCGCCAGCCCTATTTTCCCCTCCGTTATCGAATCAGAAAACCGGCCAAAGACCCGCTGGAGCAGCGTTTGGTGGAAATTCCCGTGGGAGTCACCCCGGGATTGCGCCTGCCACTGACGGCCTCGGCCCTGCTGGGATGCTCGCGCCAGCAGCTTCGCCAACTTTTTGAACGCCTCGCCCGCAAGGATCGCCTCGTCCTCCTGCTCCTCCATGCCATTGATGGCACCGATTGCTCCAAACCAATCGTCTTCGACAACAGGCGACCCCGGCTGGCAGGCTTCCACCTTGATGGAGAGGAAAAGGAAAAACGCCTGCGCCGCATCGTCGAGGAATTCGCCCGCGCCTTTGAAATCGTCAGGGCAGACGATCATGCCCGCGCCATGATGGACGGGGTCGCCGCTCCATGATCTATACACCAGACAACAACCGTTTCGACTGGCGCCTGTGGACGCCTCCCATCCTCCTTGGCCTCCTTCTCTTTCCCATGGCGATCCTCACCTACAACCACATGGGTGAGGATGCCTTCATCTCCTTCCGCTATACACGGAACCTGGTGGCAGGCCACGGCCTTGTCTATAACCCCGGCGAGTGGGTCGAGGGTTATTCGAACCTTCTCTGGGTTCTGCTCCTCGCCCCCTTCGAGGCCCTCGGGATTCGTCTCCACGTGGCCGCACGCTTCCTTTCTGCGGGACTCCATGGAGTCGCCGTCGTGGCTGCATGGTGGCTCGCCCGCAAGCTCCTCCCCAACGGAGCGCCCCGCTTTCTCGAATGGTGGCTTCCGCTGGCGATTTTTTTTGAGCCTTTGCTTCATTACCACACCGACCGGGGACTGGAGACCGTCGTTTGGGTGACGTTGCAGTTCCTCGCCCTTGTGCTTGTCGTGGCGGGAAGGTTCCCCCTCCTTGCGGGCCTCGTTGCCGCCTGTGTGGTCTGGACACGCCCCGAGGGGATTGGTTTCGCCCTTGCCCTTCTCCCCGCCGTTGCCTGGAGCGCGGTCAGGAACCGTCCCTGGCCCAGGGCGGACAAGGCCACCATCACCCATGTATTGCTTTATATAACCCCCGTGATCCTTTTCCTGGTGGCCCAGCTTTTTTTTCGGAAAATGGCTTACGGAAGTTTAATGCCAAACACCGTGGTGGCGAAAAGCGGCGGCATGTTTGCCAGCATTCGCGAGATGATCGAGTTCGTCTGCTCCCACGCCTTCTGGCCCCTCCTCGGCATCCCCGGGCTCCTTTGGGGGCTCCTTCACCAGCGGACCCGGGTCGCCGCCATCGGCTGCCTCGGCCTGATCGCCGGGGGGCTTGTCTTTCGTCTCATGGCGGGGGATCTGCTCAATACGGGATTTCGCTACCTGCTTCCGGTCATGCTTCCCGCCCTGGTGGGCTACTGGATGCTGGTGGTACACCTTTCGATGCTCATCACCGGTGCCAACATCCGCAGTCAGGGGCGACTGCTGGTGCCGGTGCTGGCCACCCTGATGTTCCTCCCCGTCCCCGTGATGCCGGTTGTCGAAGGCCACGGGTCCTACTTTCGTGGGAACACCAACGCCCCCCGTTCGCGCCTGGTGAATCGGCTGCTGGAACCAACAACTTACCAAGTCGCCGAGCGATGGAACTGGTTCTTTGCCGACCCTGTTTTCATCAATGCCGACGTTGGCAGGTGGGTCGCGGAAAACCTCCCCCCCGATGCGCTCATTGGAGCCGACCAGATCGGCCAGTTTGGTTACCACACCAACCATGTGATTGTGGACGTTCTTGGCCTTACCGACGCCCATGTTGCCCGCCATGGGCTGGGGATGGACTATCTGGCGGAACGGGAGGTCGACCACCTTGTGATAGACACCCTTCTGGACATTCCCATTTGGCCCCGCGAATGGCGAATGACCCCGGCGGTTCCCGCCCTGAGGGATCGTTTCGCCATGGAGGATTTCCAGGATCGCTACCGAAGACGGTGGCTTCTGCGCTCCCATGTTTCCTACATCGGAAACGGCTTTTCTGTCTATATCTCCCGGGAACTCGATGACGGCCTTCCCATGGAGGAAATCTTTCTGGGACCGGGTGAAGAGGAATTCGAGCGGCTTTGGCGGGTCTCCTCCCCCCGGTGACAGGTCGGGGTACACCTTTTGCCTGAGAACAAAAGAATCGCAGGACAACCGCATCGGCATTGCGTTCGCCGGGTTGAATTGGGACGATTTAACTCATGAAAGGATGACAGCCGCATGGACCAGCCAGATCGAGAAGCATTGGAAATGCAGCCGCTACTGGATTTGCTCGATGAAATGATCGTGCAACAGCGTTCGAAATGCCTCAAGATTGCGCGGCGGCTGAATGATCGCCTCACGCCGGATGACCTGATGAACCCCTTCGACTGGCCCGAGATCGCCGAGAACCCCCAGTTCGCCTGGGAGGATGGCCTCCTCGCCGGCCTTCAGGCTGCCCATGCAGCCATTTGCGCCTCCTTCGAGTCCCCAGGTCCCGGATATGAAGTAAAAAGGCTGAAAACCGAACCCTCGCAGGAATGAAAGGCCGCTCCCCAAATGGCAACCAATGAAAAAGCCGCTCCCAGAATTCTCCTCGTGGATGACGAGAAGAACCTCGTTTTCATGCTCTCAAAAATTCTCACGCGCCACGGGTATGAGGTCGTCATTGCCGGTGATGGCGAGGAGGGGCGAAAGGTCCTGGAGGAAGCGATGCCCGATGGCGATCGCCCCGAGGAGGCAGACCAGCCACGGCCCTTTGATGTCCTCGTCACCGATCTCCAGATGCCCAAAATGGATGGGATGACGCTGCTCAAGCACACTCGGGAAAATTACCCCGACCTCCCCGTGGTGGTTCTCACCGGCCACGGATCGATCCAGTCCGCCGTGGACGCGATGAAAATCGGTGCCGTCGATTACCTCATCAAGCCGGCCAATCCCGAGGAGATCCTCATTGTCCTCTCCCGCGCCCTGGAATTTCGCGACCTGAAGGTGGAGAATCGCCAGTTGCGCCAGCAGGTGGGGAAATTCGAGCCAACCTATGACATTATCGGGAAATCCGCTCCGATTCAGGATGTCCTCCAAAAGGTCCGCCATGTGGCAAGGAACCGCTCGACGGTGATGATTACCGGGGAAAGCGGCACCGGCAAGGAGTTGATTGCCCGCGCCGTTCATGACAGCAGCCCCTTCGCCCGGTACCCGTTCATCGCGGTGAACTGCGGGGCCTTGAGCGAAAACCTCCTGGAAAGCCAGCTTTTCGGGCACAAGCGGGGTTCATTCACCGGTGCCGTGAACGATCATATCGGCTTCTTTCAGGCAGCCGAGGGGGGCACGCTTTTCCTCGACGAAATTTCCGAGATGTCGCCCCACCTGCAGGTCAAACTCCTCCGCGCCCTTCAGGAACGGGAGGTCATCCCCGTCGGTGACACCCAGCCCCACAAGATCAACGTGCGTCTGATTTGCGCCAGCAACCGCGACCTGGAATACGAGGTGCGCCGCCGCAATTTCCGTCAGGACTTGTTCTACCGACTCAGCATCGTGAATATACATCTCGTTCCCCTGCGGGAGCGTCCCGACGACATCGCCGAGCTGGTCGGGCACTTTATCATTCGCTTCGCCAAGGAATACGACGTCGCCCCGCGATCGGTCCAGCCCGAAGCCATGGACCTCCTCCTGCGATATCCATGGCCGGGTAACATCCGCGAGCTGGAGAACGTGATTGAGCGGGCATTTGCTCTTTCCACCAACGACACGATAGACACGCCGGATCTTCCGCCCCCGCTGTTCCGCACACCGGAGGAGGCACTGGCTGCGGTGGCCCCCCTGGATGAGGGACCTGCGGGATCGGGCGAGGAGCGCCGGTCGACCCTTCCTCCGGGACGCCCTC
>JAFIGB010000049.1 GCA_020831705.1 Candidatus Sumerlaeia bacterium
AAACTGACGGGAGCAACCACGAAGATTTGTCCGGGGCCTCCCGTGGCCAAGAAACCATCACCCCGACCCCCCAACATCGACGAGCAGGACCATGCCCCCCTTTGGGCAACCAATCCAATATGGAGTTGAGATGATGAGAAAAACCCTTTATAGCGCCCTTGTATTGGGGCTTGTCGCTTCCGCAGGAACAAGCGCCCATGCCGTTGTCTATTCGGAGGACTTTGAGTCCCTGGCCGACCTTTCCACCTTTGTCATTGAGGACTACAGCGGAGCAACCACCTGGGAACTTTTTACCAGTGGTGGCAACACCGTTGCGGATCTCTTCCGTGATCCCCTCGCCCCCCACGATGACTGGCTGATCACGCCGGGCTTCACCCTCACAGCCGGGAATGAATATACCATCTCCTACTGGTATCGTGGTGGTGGCAATACCGTTGATGACATTCTTGATGTCTATATCGGAACAACCCAGACAAGTGCAGGTATGCTTGCGGGGACGACACTGGCTGAGTATAACCCCCTCAATAACAGCAATTCACCCAACACGGCGGTTCTCAGTTTCACCCCCACCACGACGGGAACGCACTACCTTGGCTTTCACGGGCGTTCCGATGCCAACCAGAACTTCATCAGCATTGACGACATTCTTGTCACCGATGCCGCCAACCCGCCCAACGCCATTTCACTGGCATATCCCGCGGATGGTGCCGACAATGTCTACAAGGAAACATTCCTGTATTCCTCCACCGACATTGATGTTGATTCGGTGACAATCCGTCTCGCCACGAGTGAAACCGACCTCGACCTCCCTGCCTCCATTGTCGTCGAGAATTCCTCCACCGACTTCTTTGGTGATCCGGGAACATTGACACCGGGGGAGACTTACTTTGCACGAGTGGATGCCACAAATGCGAATGGTACCACCGAAGGCCCGGTAACAACCTTCACCGTCCTGCCCGATCCTTCCGGCCCCGGCGATGTCTATTTCCTGGAAACATTCGATGCTCCCCACCAGGTAAATACCGACAACACCGAATATCCCGAGCTTCCAAAGGGATGGGACGCCCTTGATGTGGATGGAGCCATCAATGGAAGCGGATTTGCCTCAGCGTGGTATATTGCCGTGTCTTCCCGTGGCAACACACCGCCCAATGCGCTGCTTTCCCGTTACAATGCTGACCAAACCCCGAATGATGACTGGGTATTCCTCCCTGTTGTCGAGACACACCCGACCCTTGAAACAGAAGTAAGCTTCCTTGGCCGTGTTCGTTCCGACAGCTTTCCTGAAACTGTTGAAGTGCGTTACGCCACGGTGGACAGCACCAACCCGGCGGACTACTCAAACCTTCTGGACACCATCAACAACGCCATGAATATGACCCTTGAGGAGTACACCTACACGCTTCCGGCCAACAGTACCGTCCGCGTGGCACTCCGCTATACATCCGTCTTCCAATCCCAGTACGTTGTCGACGATGTCACGATCCGCATTGAAGGCACCCAGGAGCCAACAAGTGCGGAGGATTGGCTGCTGTTTCATTGAGGTTGATCGTTGGCCACAATGAGTAGGAATCAGGAGGCTCATCCCGCATACGGTTGGGCCTCCTTCCATTCAGGATTTTGATCATACGAAGGCGATTCACTTTGTATTGAAGGCTGTTTGGGTGAAGATAACACCATTGAGAGGAAGGAACCAATACCAGTGAAAAATAAACGAACACCAATGTTCCTGGCTATTGTATGTCTGGTGGGATTCACCCAGACTGCAGTTTCTGAGGATACCCCGGTCCCCCGCCCCGAACAACCGGGAAACCTGAGTGTCTGGATTACCGGTGATCCGGACGATGCGGTTGTGGATCTTTCCAATGGGCCGGCCCTGTTGCTGATGGGGGGAAGCTCCGAGGTGGATGCCGCCTTTCGCGACCAGGCCTTTCCCATTCTACCCGGTGGGGATATCGTGGTGATTCGTGCCTCGGGATCCGATGGCTACAACAACTATTTGTATTCACAACTGACGACCGGTCCGAACCAGCCCAATTCCGTGGAGACGATCCGGTTCGCCAGACGAAACCAATCGAATTCAGATTATGTGGAATGGGTCCTGAATACGGCGGAAATGATCTGGATGGCGGGTGGCGACCAATCACGGTATGTCAATTACTGGTATGGAACCCGTGTACAGACAGCCATGCAGGCTGCCTGGGACAGGGGTGCCGTGATCGGTGGCACATCTGCCGGCCTTGCCGTTCTTGGGGGTGTTGTCTACGATCCGGATGGAGTTTCTGCCGCCCAAAGCGATACCGTTTTGCAGGATCCCTATGATAGTTCCATTCAGTTCAGTGGTCCCTTCATTGATATCCCGTGGATGGAGGGTATTATAACGGATTCCCACTTCGCGGAGCGTGATCGGATGGGACGTACGTTGACCTTCATGGCTCGGCTTGCAGCTGATGGCGTTGTTGAGGCGCCTCGTGCCATTGCCATTGATGAGCGGACCTCCCTTTTCATCGACAAGGACGGCCTCGGTACCGTCCTCGGTCAGGGTGCTGTCTATTTCATGGTCGAAGCGCCCAATGTTACAAGGACCGTTGTCGCGGGAACACCTCTGGAATACGGCCCCATCAGGCGCTGGAGGCTTGAGGCCGGAGACACGATCAATTTTACAACGGGACGTATATCCGTCCAGCCAATGATCATCAATGTGGATGCCAATGAGTCGTGGCCCTATTCCGTTGATGATCCTTATGCACGCGTCGAAGGCTCGACGGAATCAGTGTGGACGCTTTACTGAAATCCTCCGCCAGGTATCTGAAATGATGAAACACACCGTACTTGCAGGAATGCTCCTCCTTGGATTTGTTCCAATGGCTCATGGTATTGAGTTCCCAGCCGATCCGCCGGATATAAAGACACCCGTCCTTTATGAACAGATGGAACCGTGGTTGCTGGAACTGGCCGATTCCCATGACCATATCACCATCACCACGGAGGGTGAAAGTGCAGGCGGACGTGATATACACCTGGTGACAATTTCCCACGGGAAGGTGGAATCACCGTGGAAGGTCTTTGCGATTGGGGTGCTTCATGGCAATGAGCACTCCGGCAAAGACGCCCTACTCTTCATGATCGACGAGATTGCCCGTGATCCGTCCCTCCTCGCCGAGGATATCGAACTATACATCGTTCCCATGGCCAACCCCGAGGGGGTAAACAACAACGAGCGCCGTAATGCCAATAATACCGACCTGAACCGGGACTTCTCGACGATCCTTGAACCGGAAACGCAGGTCCTGCACCGGATCCAGCAACGCATCCGTGCCCATGTCGTTATTGACTGCCATGAATATACAAGAGACGGCAGGCATTTCGTCAGGGAGGGGCTGAAGAAGTGGCCCTTGATTGCTCTCGGCACGGCCAACAGCCCATATATGGACCAGCGTATTGTGGAACTGGGCGAACGTCGCCTTGCATCCTCCCACCAACTTTTTCAGGACACCGATGTGACCTTCCTGGAGTACCTTGTTGGGGGTCCGCCGCCCAATGAGGAACTCCGACCGAGCACTCCCAATGCCGATGATGCCCGAAACGGCCTGAGTTCCTACGGCAGCATGGGCTTCATTATTGAGGCGGGGATTTTTCGCGGAAATGAGGATCCCCAGGCGGATTTCGGCCACCGTGTTTCCGCTTACCGTGACTTGATCTGGCACCTGATCAATAGCGGCGACCGTGAGGTGGAAAAGCAGATCATCGAGGAGGCACGGCGGACCGGACCACCGGAATTCCTGCCCACGAACTATTTTTGGGGGACCACGACCAAATCCGCCGAAATATTCAATTATCCCGCCCTGGACGCAGAAACCGGCGATACGATTTTCGTCCCAACGGCCAATTTCATGTATGACCTTGTCATCAAGAGCTTCGTTCAGCGACCGGTTTCCTACGCCATCACGGCCACCCATGCGGGTGTTTATGCCGACCTGCTCGACCGTCATGGGATTCCTTTTGAGGTCGTCGACGAACCACGGGATGTGTACGCGGAAAGTGTCCGGATTGTCCGAATCGAGGAAGGAAACGATCAGGTTTATGCTCGATATTCAGGGCGCCAGGTCATGGACCGGGGTGCGGCCGGGGACGTCCGTCTTGAAAAAGGGGCGTTGATTGTCCCCCTCAGTGGTTACGATGGCCGCCGCGCCGCGCAACTTCTTGAGCCGATGAAGCTTTATGGCCTTTACCAGTACGAACTTTTTCATGATACTGTGGACGAGAATGGGAACGTACCCGTCCTCAGGATGATGACGCCATGAGAAGGTTCGAGTATGATCGCGAGATTCAGCGACCGCCGGAGGGCGTGATGCGTCATGCGAGGCATCAATGCTTCCGTCGTGGCCGCCCGCCAGACCTCTGAGCCATCACCTTCGTTAATTGTTCACGCACCGAGGAGCCGGTGTGCGCCATGGCGCATGCCCACCACGACGCTGAAATTCATGAGGTGATTTCAAATGACTGTTTCAACAAATGCAGAACAAAAAAATGCCAATACGATTAGCCGGGAAGCCAAGCATCGGTTTTTGATGTGCGCCCCCGATCATTTTTCTGTCGAGTATGTCATCAATCCGTGGATGGAAGGGAACGTCCACCGTTCCTCCATCGAACTCTCGCGCGAACAATGGAAAAACCTCAACAAGGTCCTCGCCACCGAGGGAACTGTTGAGCTCCTGCAACAACCGGAAGGGGTCCCTGATCTTGTCTTTACGGCGAATGCAGGGCTGGTGCTTGGCGACCGCGCGATTCTCTCCCATTTCCGTCACCCGGAACGCCAGTGCGAGGAACCCTACAACAAGGCCTGGTTTGAGGATCAGGGTTTCGAAGTCATCGAGATGCCCCGTGGTGTCTATTTCGAGGGTGCCGGTGACGGGTTGTTCCTTCGCGACGGATCGGGAGTGATGGTGCTTGGTTACGGTTTCAGGTCGGTGCTCGAGGCCGCCCCCTTTGTTGCAGACGCCCTTTCTATCGACGTTGTTCCCGTCAAACTGGTGGATGAGCGCTTCTACCATCTGGACACCTGCTTCTGCCCCCTGAGAGGCGGGAAGTTGATCTGGTTTCCCGGTGCCTTCGACGAACGGTCCATCAGGGCAATCGAGGCCCTTGTCCCGGAAAATGATCGATATGCCGTCAGCGAGAAGGATGCAGCGTACTTTTCCTGCAACGCCGTGGATACGGGGGAGGCGGTTGTCCTGAACAATGCGACTCCCGAACTGGAAGCCAGGTTGCAAGCATGGGGGTTTCGTGTCATACGGACGCCTCTCGATCAGTTCCTCCTCGCTGGTGGAGCAGCCAAGTGTCTGACCCTGCGACTTGATGAGGAACCGGCCCGGCAAAAATCCACCAATCGCACCCCGGTCATTGTCACCCGCGAGGTGGAATTTCGCGGCCACATCGTGGATGATGGGACATTGGGGAAGGCGATGGATCTGATTCCCGCTGCCGGTGGATCCTACACGGTGCTGCGCTTCGAGCCCGGGCAGAAGAAGGAGGACGATTCGTATATACGTCTTCGCGTTACGGCGCCGGACAGGGACACTTTGGAGCAACTGGTCCTTCAGCTTATTGACCTTGGGGCGATGCTTCAGGACGAGGAGGAGCACCCGGCGGTGGTTCGGGTTGTGGAGAAGGATGGGGTCGCCCCACGGGACTTTTACAGCACTTCAATCTTTCCGACAGATATCTATCATGAGGGACGCTGGATCCGGGTGGAGAAGCAGCGCATGGATGCTGTTGTTGTCCTTGAGGGTCATGGTGCATCCACGAGGGCAGTTTGCCGGTTGTTGAGGGATCTGCGGAAGGGCGACCGCCTCATTGCGGGGTCGGATGGCATCCGCATTCATGTCCGTCGCGAGGCCGCTGAAGAGGAGGATTTCAAGTTCATGGGTTCCGCGGTGAGCAGCGAACGGCGGGTGGAATCGGCCGTTGAGCACATCGCCTGGGAATTAAAGAGAATTCGTGAACGTGGCGGTAGAACTGTCGTGGTGGCCGGTCCGGTGGTCATTCACACCGGCGGCGGTCCCTACCTGGGTCGATTGGTTCGCGATGGATATATCAGCGCATTGCTCGGTGGGAATGCCATCGCCGTTCATGATCTGGAAAGCCAGTTCCACGGTACCTCCCTGGGCGTGGACCTTCGCCGTGGTGGTCCCGTCGGTGGGGGACATCGCCATCATATCGACACGATCAATGTTATTCGTGAATATGGAAGCATCCCGGAAGCTGTCGAGGCTGGTGTTGTCACCGGTGGGCTTTTCTATGAACTTGTGAAGGCGGGTGTTCCCTACTGCCTGGCCGGATCCATTCGTGATGACGGCCCCCTTCCCGACACGGAGATGGACCTGTTCAAGGCCCAGGCGGAATATGCACGCCTCCTCGAAGGTGCCGACATGGTCATCATGCTTTCCTCCATGCTTCACAGCATTGGAACGGGGAACATGACTCCCGCCGGTGTCCGCATGATCTCAGTCGACATCAATCCGGCGGTGGCAACGAAGCTGGCTGATCGCGGCTCCACGGATTCCACCCCTGTGGTGACGGATGTCGGCTTGTTCCTCAATCTTCTCTCGCGCAAGCTTGAAGAGATGGAAAGTTGAGCCAACCCTGTTGACAATCCCGGTAATCAATGACATCGTGATAAGCGTGATGGCCCTCCTTGGGGCATCATTTAGCGGGAAGCGTGTCTATACACTGAACGCATCCACATCGTTTCTCCAATACGACCCCCGTTCGTAGCCGCCACGAAACCGCACCACCGACGGTGCCATCTCGACAGGCAAGGAGATAACCCGATGAATACTCGGAAGCAGGAAGCCACGCTGGAGCGCCTGGCCGCACGCCATGGAAAACGGCTTTTCCGTGCCATGGCCCGCCATGAATCCCGTGGGTTGACCATGGATCGCGCCCAGGACATGGCGATGAATTTGATGATGAAGGACGAGGACCTCCGTTACCGCATGCTCCGCTTTGTGGATGTCTATCCCGCCCTGAGAAGCCAGGCCTCCATTGCGGAGCATCTTGAGGAGTATCTGACGGCGGGGGAGCTTGAAACGGGAGTTCCCCCAACACGATTGAGTGACCTGGCACGTTCCATCGGTCGTCACCGGGGCATCACCCAACCGGCAATTGCCATGGCCAGCCGCCTCGGTATCAAACAGATGGGAAACCAGTTCATCGCGGGGAACACCCCCGGTGAGGTTGCCCGAAAAGTTTCCAAAATGGAGAAACGCGGGTTCCTCTTCTCCCTCGATCTCCTTGGCGAGTTTGTTGTCAGTGAATCTCAGGCGGATGACTACCAGCGGCGTTATCTCGAAATGATTGAGGATTTCGAGGATGAGCTTGGTCCGGCCCCAAAGCAGCCTGCGGCGGGTCCCCGGATGAATCTTTCCATCAAATTGAGCTCTCAGACGAGCAAGTTCGACCCGATGGATCCTGAAGGAACGAGCAGGGATGTCCGCCGCCGTCTTCGCCCCCTGTTCCGTGCTGCCCGTAAGAAGGGAGCCTTCCTGAATATAGACATGGAGAAGCGGGAGTTCCGTGATCTCACGCTTCGGATTATCCTGGACCTCCTTGACGAGGAGGAGTTCCGCGGCTTCCCGCACATTGGCACCGTCCACCAAGCGTATCTTCGGGATGCGGAGGAGGTTCTGCAAGGATTCCTTGCGGAACTCAGCAAACGGAACCAGCCGATGACAATCCGCCTTGTCAAGGGGGCCTACTGGGACAGCGAGCAGATCTGGGCGCGTCAAAAGGGTTGGCAGGTCCCTGTCTATACAGACAAGCGGGAAACCGATGCCTGCTTCGAGCGATGCGCCGAAATCCTCATGAAAAACCACAAGGTGGTGCGCACCGCGATTGCCAGCCACAATGTCCGGAGCATCGCCTGGGCGCTTGCCTTGAAAAAGGCTTACGATGTTCCCGACACGGCCCTTGAGTTCCAGATGCTTTTTGGCATGGCGGGTCCGATCAAGGAGACGCTCCGCGACATGGGACATCCCGTGCGTATCTATACACCATGCGGGGAATTGATACCGGGCATGTCCTATCTGGTGCGCAGGATCCTCGAGAACACCAGCAATGAAAGCTTTCTTCGGCAACGCTTCACGAAGGGGGCATCGCCAATGACCCTGTTGGCAAATCCCAAACTTCCCCCCCGACCCGAATGGGCCAAGCCGGCCAACATGGGCAAAGGAGCCGTAAAATGAATCAGGAAAACACGAAGACGCTGGAATCACCCCTGTCTGATTTTCGCAATGAACCCCAGACGGATTTCTCACTCGAAGTGGAGAGAAGCAATTTCTCCAACGCCCTGAAATCAGTCGCCACGCATTTTCCCCAGGACGTCTCCATCATCATTGATGGGCGCGAGGAAATGACCAGCGAACGCATTGAATCCCTCGATCCTTCGGATTTCAGGCAGATTGTTGCGAGTTCCGCAGCAGCAACAAGCGATCATGTTGACAAGGCCGTCAAGGCCGCCCGTAAGGCATACCCCGAATGGCGACGTACGTCCCCCGGGGAACGGGCCAATATTATCCTGCGCGCCGCCGAATTGATGCGGGAAAGGAAACACGAGCTTTCCGCCATTGCGGTTCGCGAGGCGGGCAAACCATGGCGCGAGGCGGACGCTGATGTGGAGGAGGCCATCGACTTCCTCGAGTTCTACGCCCGCGAAGCCCTGCGCCTTGGGGCACCGCGGCGCCTTCAACCGTGGCTCCTTGGTGAGCACAATGACCTCGTCTATACACCCCTTGGCGTCGTCGGGGTCATTGGGCCGTGGAACTTTCCGGTGGCCATCCCGACGGGAATGACAACCGCCGCCCTTGCCGCTGGCAATACGGTCATCCTCAAGCCCGCCGAACAGACACCACTTGTTGCCTGGCTGGTGGCCCGCATTTTCCACGAGGCAGGACTGCCCGACGGTGTGCTCAACTTCCTCCCCGGCAGGGGCGAAGTGTGCGGTGAAAGACTGGTACGCCATCCCGACGTAAACATGATCGTCTTCACCGGGAGCAGGGAAGTGGGCCTTCGGATTATTCGAAGCGCCGCTGAAACGCCGGAAGGCCAGCATTTCGTCAAGCGGGTCGTCACCGAGATGGGTGGAAAGAATGCCATTATTGTTGATTCCAGTGCCGACCTGGATTCCGCAGTCCCCGACATTCTCTATTCCGCGTTTGGATTCAGCGGGCAGAAATGCTCGGCCTGTTCCCGGCTGATCGTGCTGGAGGACCTTTACAAGGAATGCCTGGATCGCCTTCGCGAGGGAGCCGCCGCCCTCAAGATTGGAAGGGCAAGCGAGCCATCCACCCAGGTTGGCCCGGTCATCGATGGTGAGGCGCGGGATAAAATCCTCGGTTACATCGAACTGGGCAGGAAGGAGGCACGCACCATCCATGGGGGAGATGTTGGCGGGCTGGCCAGCGAGGGGTTCTTCGTCGCTCCCCATATTTTCGAGTCCAATCGTGGGGATCACCCCCTGATGCGCGAGGAAATCTTTGGCCCCGTCCTCACCGTGATCAAGGCAGGGAACTTCTCCGAGGCCCTCGACATTGCCAATGATACTCCCTACGCCCTCACCGGCGGCGTTCAGTCCCGCACTCCGTCGAATCTCCGGCGGGCGCGGCAGGAGTTTGAGGTCGGCAATCTTTACCTCAACCGGACCATCACCGGGGCGATCGTGGGCCGACAGCCGTTCGGCGGATATCGTCTCAGCGGTATCGGCTCGAAAGCGGGCGGGCCGGATTACCTGAAGCAATTCATGGTCTCCCGGGTTGTTTCAGAAAACATGATGCGCCATGGGATGGCCTCCCTGGTGGAGGGCCCGCCGGATAATCGGGAGGATTGAGGGCGGCTCAATGGGTGGCAGGGCCATTCCGTCCGGGTGGTGGATATGGCCCTTGCCTCGGGTGGCGCGGTGACACTACGTTCGGCCGGTTGGTTGCTTCTGTAAGTGAAATCGCGTTGTGAGTCCGCCATGAAGGTTGTCATCGCCCATCGTACTGCCCAGGCCCGTGTTGTGGATCTTCCCGACCCCCACTTGGCGGGTAATTGTGTGATGGTTCGCGTCAGCCATGCTGCGATGCGACTGCCGGAGGAGCTTTTTCAGGTCGCCGACGCAGCGAGCCTGACTCCCAAGGGCCAGGACGGCTTCACCATTGGCTCGTGCGCCAGTGGAACCATTGTTGATGTGGGGCCTGCCGTGAAGACCTTGAAGGGGGGGCTTCGCGTTGCCGTCACCGGTTCCCCTTACGTCTTTCACTCGACTCTGCTCATGGTGCCCGAATCCCTCGCCGTGGAGCTTCCCAAGAAGGTGAACCACGAGGAGGGGAGCTTCGCCGGTCAGGGCGCCATTGCGATGAATATTGTGCGCACCGCCCGTGTCCAACTCGGCGAGGTTGTTCTCATCAACGGGGCGGACCTGGTCGGCCTGATGGCCGCCCAGATTGTCCGCGCGGCAGGAGCCATCCCCATTCTGGTCGATGAATCGGAATACCGCCTTAACAAGGGCCGCGCCGTCGGCGTTTCCCATACCTTCGTTCCCGGCGATGATCAGATCATCCGCGCCATCGATTCCCTCACCAATGGGCAGGGGGTGGACAGCGCACTTCTCACCCGCAAGGATGGAGGCGAGGCCTTTCAGGACGCCTGCGATTTCCTCCGCGAAGGAGGGTGCCTGGTTCTCGGCGCCACCATTTCAGAGCCACTGCCGTTAATTGAACTTCGCGCCAAGAAGATCTCCCTGCGCACGGCCAGTGGGGGAGGGGCCGCGCCCAGCGATCCCACCTCTGACTGGGACGAGGAAACCATCCCCCGGTCCCTCGCCCGGTGGACCCAGCGGGAAAACATGCTTTGCTTCAGCAATCTCCTTGGCGACCGGCGCATCCAGATTTCCCCCCTCGTCACCGACCGGATTCCCATCGAACGTGCCCCCATGGCCTATGAAAAGGCGATGCGGAGTCGCGATGCCGTTCTTGGTGTCGTCCTGACGATGTAGGGCATCATCCTTCTTCGACGGCGGTCAATTCCCCCGTTCCAGATACCTTGGGTCCTTGCGAAAGGCCCGGCGCGCATCCAGTGCTTCCCGTAAAATATTCACGTCGTCGCCCGATGGGGGCGTTCGTGCCTCGGTATGGAAGGGGGTCGAATATTCACCGTCCAACCCGATGCCGATTTCACTTCTCAGGTCGAGATTCGGGTGCTTCCTGGGCCATGTCCACATCGCGTCATTACCCGGTCCCGGACGGCGGGCGTTGTAGGTGTCGTTTCCTCCCAGATCGAGAAAGATTCCGAAGTTGAGGGCATCCTCCCGCGCGGTTCCCCAATGACTGACATTGGCCGCGCCGAAGGCCATGCACTGGCTGTTGTGGACTGTATAGACGTCGTCGCCGGAAAGGTCCGCAAAGATCGCCGTGCTGTTCTCATTCGCGGTTCCAAGGCCAAGGTTTCGCAGCTCGTAGCGGTTGTTTCCCCCCTCGGCGATGAAAAAAGCAATGGAGTAGTCGTGGGCGGCTCCGATGGAGGTGATGTGCTCGGCCTTGTAGAAGTCATCACCGACCCCGCGGCTGATGAGGATACCTGCCGCGCGATGGGCTGATGCTGCCATTCCATACCATTGGGCGTTGAAGGTGTCGCTGCCACCCCCATCGACGAGGATCCCCGTCCCCTCCAGAAACCCGGCACCCTGGGCGAAAACCTG
>JAFIGB010000051.1 GCA_020831705.1 Candidatus Sumerlaeia bacterium
TGTTGTTTGGATTTTATTTTCGGGGGTCCCTGGCGGCACTTTTCAACGTGGGGGTCACGATGGGCGGGGAGGGTGTTCCCGTCTCTCTCCAGATCGTTCCCGTCGAGATTCCCGAGGGGACATCGCCCTACTTCGATAGAATTCAGAGTCAGGCGTATCGTATAGAAATCAATCCCGACCAGGTTTCCATCACCGGTCACAGTTATGAAGGAATGTATTACGCGACACGGACCTTTGAGCAGCTCCTCGATGGCCCGAGCCTCCCTGTTGGTACGATCGTGGACTGGCCAGACCTTCCCATTCGCATGATCATGGTGGACCCGGCCCGGCAGAATGAAAACATGGATTATTATCGCCGATTGATCGAGTTTGCCGGGCGTCACAAGATCAACGCGATTCTCTGCCATCTGACTGATGACCAGACCTCGGCCCTTTATCACGAGGAGTATCCCGAGTTGATGCACCACCGGGCATGGACGCCGGAGGAGATCGCCGAGTTGAAGGCACTGGCGCGGAAACACCACATCCAGCTTATCCCCGAAGTGGAATCGCTCGGCCATTCCCGCATGTTTGAACGGCGGCCGAATTTTGAGGATTACCTTCACCAAACCACGGACGATTCCCCCGATGAATCCTGGATGGGAACGGATATTCCCGGATATACAAACGTCCTTTGTCCCGCAAGCCCCCAGGCCCATGTCTATCTGGACCGGATGTTTGAGCGGGCGGAGAATACCTTCGGCCACCAGTGGATCCATGTGGGGTTTGACGAGGTGGACATGACACAGTGCGAGCGTTGCATCGCAGCCTTCGGCGAGCAAACATCGGAGGAGTGGATGATTACGGCGTTCGAAACGGTGAGCGAGCGCGTTCAGAACAATAACGCCAAAACAGCCCTTTGGGGGGACATGTTGTTGAGTCATCCCGCCGTGGCGGACGCCATCCCGACGGACAGCACAATCATCTTTGACTGGCATTACCGGCCTGATGTTTCGGATGAATCAGTGCACTTCTTTCTGGAGCGCGGCTTCGAAGTCATCGCCTCGCCCGCCCTCGCCTGCGCCCCCCACATGGTGATCCCCAACCGGCGCAACTACGACAATATTGCCCGCTTCACGGAGATCGCGCGGGACAATGACCTCCTTGGTGTCAATACAACGATCTGGGTGCCGGTGCGCTATCTGACCGACGGTCTGTGGACGGGAATCGCCTTCGCGGCGGATCACGCCTGGGCGGGGAGCAACTTCGACGAGGAGGCCTTCTTCGCTGCCTTCTCCCGCGACTTCTTCGGAAGCGCGGAAGGGGAGGCCCATCGTGCGGTCTGGAATCGCCTGGTGGATATTCTCTGGCACCGGCCCGACATCTATACAGCCAGCTGGATTGACAGTGAGACGCTTGAGGCGGCCCGCACCGCTGCGAAAACGAGGGAGGCGGAGCTTCGGGAGATGATCACCGAGCTGGAGGAAATCCGCGCGGAACTGGATCGCATCGGGGAAAGTGTCACCGCCAACCACACGGAATGGAAGGCCCTCGGTCATGGAGCGGCGATTCTCCAGTACACCATGGAGCATCTCCTTGCGGCGCCTCATATAGACACGGATGCGGCCCTCCTGGCCGATCTGAATGCACGGTGCGTCAGGCTCATCGAGGTGATCGAGGCGGACTGGGACAGGAATCGTTACGCCGACGATCCCGGCAAGGAGGGCCGTTTCCTCCAGAACCAGCACCTGCTATTTCGATTCCGCCAGATGGATGTCTATCACAAGGAGCTTCTTGCGAAAGCGAAGGAATGAGGGGTTTCTCGCTATTTTCGATGCGAAAGTAGAACCGCTTCTCATTCCCCGCCGATGTAGCTTTCAAAAACGAGTATCGCAAGGGCGTTGTAGGCGGCGTGGAGGATGATCGCCACCAGCATCCAGGGGGCAGCGGCTGTCAGGGGGACGCGGGTTCCCGTGCGCACCGATTTCTTCCACACCTTGTATAGGCCGATGGCGGCCAGGCAGGAGCAGGTCATGTGGAGGGCGGTGCAGACGGTCCATCTCCATATAATCAACTCCGTGCTGGGGTTGGGAATATAGACATTCAGGTAAAGCAGGTTCTCAATGACGCCAAAGAAGAATCCCGCGGCGAGTCCGCAAAGGATGATCTGCGAGCCGTGTTTGAAGAGCCATGGGCGGGCCTCGACGACCCAGGCGCACACGGTCACCTTCAGAACCTCCTCCAGCAGCGGCGCGAAAAAAACTGCAGCCACCACGGCAAAGGCGGTGGCATGTCCGTAGTAAAAGGCGCCGATGACGGCAAAGGGGGCGGCGGCAAGGGCCACGCCGAGGGTCGTGAGGAGGCTTTGTTCGGCGGTGGTGGCCGCCTGTTTTGCCCGCAGGTGGCGTTCCCAGGTGACAGCGTCCTCCGGGACGGCGCCGGAGAGGCCGGGATCGAAGGTGGGCTCGTCCCAGACGCTTTCCCCGGCGGCTGCATTGTCGGAGGAGTGGGGGGACGTCCGCCCCGAAAAACGCTTGTCGGTGCGCGCCTCGGTGGGGTCGGGAAGGTGAGGCCCCTGCTGGTACTGGGGTTCATTTTCCAGGCCCGGTTGGGAGGACGGCTTCATTGTTCCTAATCCATTTTCGGGGGAATATGGTAGGCGGTACCGTAGGCAGTGACGGCGACCATGGCGGTTTTCTGCTTTGGGTTGAGCACGGTCAGGTCCATCGTTTCCATGCGCAGGTTGCAGATGGCGTTGTATCCCTTTTGGGAGGCTTCCTCGCGGATGCGGAGGATGGCCTCGCGACGCGCCCGCTCCATGAGGGAGCGATGGACGCGCACTTCGCCGCCGACGATCATGTATAGCGAAGCGACGAAGCTCTTGAAGTAGTCGATGGCAACCACGACCTCCGCCGCGACGAGGGTTCCCGATGCCTTGGGGTGCGCCCCGCCAACATATCCCCGGACGTCGGTCACCAGGAAATTGCTGAACTTCGCCTCCCGTTCCTCAAGGGACTTGAGATGGCGTTTCTCCATGAAGGTGCCCACGAAGAAGAACAGCACCAGCGGGAAGAGAAAGAATAAACAGGGTATAAGAATCTCCATCTATACACCCTCCCCTCAGTTTTCGTAGTGGGTGGGGGTTGTTTCCGGAGAAACCTGTTCCATGACGACGGCTGTTCCGTAGGCATAAAGTTCCGCTGCGCCCTGGGTGACTGCCGATGTGCTGAAGCGCACGTTAATCACGGCATTCGCGCCGAGCTGTTGCGCCTGGGCCATCATCCGGCCCACCGCCTCGCGCCGTGCCTCGGTCATCATTTCCGTATATCCAACCAGCTCACCGCCAACAAGGTTCTTCAGACCAGCCATAATATCCCGCCCCAGGTGTTTCGCGCGCACCGTGTTGCCCTGGACCATGCCAAGAACGCGGGTGATGCGATAACCGGGAACCGATTCGGTATTGACCACGAACATCTTGTTTTCCCCCTTGAAGGAATCTTTTCCATGAGATTAACAACACCTTCATCTCTTGGTGGAATACCCGCGGGGGTCAACTCGTATTCAATTCTTTTTCAGGGGGAATCCAGGCGCGCTCGTCGATGGCGGGAAGGTCGGTAAGCTCGGTGACGGCCTGGCGAAGTTCCGCTGCGAGGGACTTGCGGTCCCGCCCCTCGGTGGGGATGGGATCGCCAAATACGACCTCCACCTCCAGGCCGCGAAGGCCGCTGAGGCGCCAAAGATGGGGTCCAATAACATGGTCCTTCCAGTAGCAGGCGTCCTCGGCCAGATCGATCCCCGGGTTGTTGGATTTCCACCGGATTCCAACGGGAACCACGGGGGCGTTTGTTTTGATGGCGGGTTGGATCATGGAGGGGTGAAAGGGAAGCACGCGGTCATGGCCGGTGGATGTTCCCTCCAGAAAGACACAAAGACGGTCGCCGCGGCCGAGGACGGTGGTGACGGCATCGCCGGCGGAGGTCAGGGCGCGATTGCGGGACCGCTTGATGGCCGGGTGCCCCGAGGAAGCGATCACCCAGCCGAAGAGGGGCCAGGAGGCGATTTCCTCGCGGGTGAGGAAGAAAACCTCCGTCGAGCCCATCATGGCCACACCATACAGAAATCCCAAGTGGTTCGGGCCCAGAAGGGCGGGGCTTGGGTGCTTGGGCCCGCGGGTGCTGCGCTTGATCCCTAGGGATTTAAGGGCCT
>JAFIGB010000052.1 GCA_020831705.1 Candidatus Sumerlaeia bacterium
CCCCACCAGCATTGCTTCCCCCACGCAACCGACCTTGTCGACGATGAGTTTTTCGCCGCCTTCCATTTGGATGCCTATCGACCGGATTCCTCGGGAGGAACCGAGCGCATGGGATACGCCGGGGGGGTCCCCTCGGGATGGATGCCGGGTGCGCCCGCGTTGGTCACCCCGCCCTACGGCCACGAGCCACCCCCCGTTCAGCCGCATCCCCTGGAGCCGGGCGCCGTCTTCAGCGGGTTCAAGCCCACATGGACCCGGGAAACCCACGGCCGGAAGATGGAACGCATTCGCAAGTATCTCGAGGACGGGGATATTTATCAAGTGAACCTGACGCTGCCCTTCCACGGAAACACCGCCGCCCCTCCGGAGGTGCTCTTCGACATTTCCCTCCAACAGGGTGGGGCGTCGTACGGCATGAACTTTATCACGCCCACCGGAACCATCCTTTCCCTCAGCCCTGAACTCTACCTGCGGCGACGCAAGGACACCATCGAGACGCGGCCCATCAAGGGAACCCGTGAAATTCCAAACCGCGCCGATGGGGTCCACGAGGCCAGGGAGTCTCTGACGACAAGCGAAAAGGACAGGGCGGAACACGTCATGATTGTCGATCTGGAGCGCAACGACCTGGGGCGACTTTGTGAAACGGGAAGCATCACCGTGGCCCCCCTGGCCGAACCGGTGGAACATCCCACGGTCCTTCACCTGGAATCACGGGTTCGCGGAAGGCTTCGTGAGAATGTGACCACCCACGATCTTTTCGCCGCAACCTTCCCCGGTGGAAGCATCAGTGGTGCGCCGAAAAAACGCGCCCTGGAGATCATCGCCGAGCTGGAGGAATCCCCCCGCGGTATATATTGCGGCGCCATGGGGTGGATTGACTGCGAAGGTGATTGCGATCTGAACCTGCCGATTCGGACTGCTGTTCTCCGGCCCGACGGAACGATCCAGATTCACTCCGGAGGCGGCATCGTCGCAGACTCCACTGTGGATTCGGAATGGCAGGAAATTCTCCACAAGCTTTCCTACATGGAGCGCGTCCTCCAGCGCGACCAGGACGCAAGAACCTGATGACAAAAAAAGGGGGGAACCTTTGTCCAAGGACCCCCCCGCGTTGTACTCGTTATTGCCGACCCGCAATCAATCCATAAGGATCATCCAGTCGGAAACCGATGTTGCTGCGTCGCCGAAGTACCACTCGGAGAAGGCGGTGATGCCACTTACCGTCACGGTGGAACCAGCAACGACGAGATCCCCGCCACTGACCTCCGTCATCGTTCCACCACGATTGATGAAGACACGCTCGATGGAGACCAGCTCCATGCCGAAGAGGGCTTCATCCATTTCAAAGCTTAACGTGGCGGTTGTGAAATCCAGGCCCCCATCGGCGGTGATGATATACACTTGACCGGCGAGGCGGTCCGTATTCAGGCCAAGGGATGCGGCATTGAGATCGCCGATGATACGCTCAATGGTGAGCGTTCCTGCGACGGTCACGGAATCAAAGGTGACGGTTGCCTGAATGCCGGAGTCCATGGGGAAGGTGGCCTCGACATCCGTTCCCTCGGCAATTTCAAGGGTGACCGGGGCATTCTCCGTTGGATTGACAACGACGGAAACGGCGTTTGCCGGATCAACAGCCTCGATATTGCCCGCCATGTCCTCAGAGATGGCGATGAACTCATGCAGTCCCGCCACCGATGCCGTATAGACGATGGTGCCCTCAACCGGGTCGATGGCTGCGGAGGCCTCCTCGAATGTCCCTGATCCGGGAGTCCTGGCGAGGAGGAATGTTCCGGATACGGCGTTGTCCTCGACCACGGTGTAGGTAAACCCAATGTCAGGTCCGGCAACATGGGAGTTGTCCGCCACGAGGGTCGTCACCGGTGGGGTGGTGTCGAGGGTGAACGTATAGACAACATCCACGGCGGCATTTCCTGCGGCGTCCGTCATGCGCAGACCGTCAAAGTTCACCGTCCCGGCGCCCTCCTCCGGAAGTGTATATCCGGAGAAGATGTAGGGGCCGGCTCCGCTACCCGAGATCGTTGTGGCGGCGGAACCGTTCACGACGATGGCCTCCGGGTCGAATTCGTCGAGGGGCTCGGTCATTGTCACGGAAATTTCCGACGGGAAGGTATTGATCAAGCCGGTAATCCCCGGGGAAATCGAGGCAACCTCGGGGGGTACCGAGTCGATGGTGACCGGGAAGGAGATGCCATCGAATAGATTGCCGGAAAGATCCTCGATGGTGCCATCGGCAAGAGAGATGGTTGTTGGCCCATCCGCCGGGGGCGCAAAACCGGTGAAGATATACGGGCCAGCGCCCTCGCCGGACACGTCAGTGGCTGCGGAACCGTTAACCTCCAACTCACCGGCCGCAACATTCGTTACCGGCTTGTCAAAGGTGAACGAAACGGAAGGCATCGTGTTGAGGAGGGAACCTGATGGCGGGACGGTTTCCGCCACAAGGGGCGGTGTCGTGTCGGGAGGTGTCAGGCCGTATAGCTCGAGATTGTCAACAGCCAGGGCAATGGCGTTGGTTGTTGTATTACCCGAGGTCACTGAGTAGCGCCACTTGAGGAAGATCGTTCCGTTACCGGGGATGGAGACAGGGAGATCGCCAGCAACATTCTGGACGCTTCCGGGTGCGTTGGCAAAGCCGGAGTTGTCCACTCCCGGTGAGAAGTTCGTTGTAAAGCTGGGGGCGTCGCTCCAGCTTTCGCCATCAAGGCTGTAACGCAGCCTCATCGAAAAGCCCTCGGGATTGGAGCCGTTTCTGTATTGCTCAACATCATATTTGATATTCAAGCCATCCAGGGGTTCATTCGAGGTGTTGGTGAATTCGGCCATGACAGCGCCGATTTTCGTTGCTGAACCACTGGAGAGAAAACC
>JAFIGB010000498.1 GCA_020831705.1 Candidatus Sumerlaeia bacterium
CAGGTTCAAGACATAGGTAACGTTTCAGGTTCAGGACATGGGTAACGGTTTGCCACCCTTGTCGCCATCCCCGATTGGAGCGATGGCATGCCTTGGAAAGAGACCTGCACGATGGATCAACGAGAAGAGTTTGTATTGAAAGCAATGGAGAGGTCGGTGCCCTTTCGCGAGTTGTGCCGACAGTTCGCAATCAGCCCCAAGACCGGTTACAAGTGGATGAGCCGGTTTCAGCAAGGAGGGCTCCCGGCCCTTCACGACCAGTCGACAAGACCACACTCGAGTCCCGCTGGCCTCCCGGAAGATGTCGTTTGTCGGATGGTGGAACTCAAGTTCGCCCATCCCAACTGGGGGCCGCGCAAGATTCAGGCGCTCTTCGCCCGCAAGTACCCCGGTGAAAATGTCCCCAGCGAGAGTTCCTTCAAGAGGATCCTCGAGAAGTCCGGTCTGGTGAACAAGCGGGTGCGCAAGCGCCGCTCCGCCGCTGATGGTGGCCGCCTGCAACTCAGGCGCCAGGCGAAAGAACCCAACGAGGTTTGGACGGTGGATTTTAAGGGGTGGTGGTACACGGCGGACGCTCGGCGCTGTGAACCTCTGACGATTCGTGACGCGTACAGCCGCTTCATCCTCTGTGCCGATCCGCTGGAGAACGCCCGCACGACCAGTGTGCGCGCCCGATTCGAAAGTGTCTTCGAGACCTATGGTCTTCCTGAGACGATTCGCAGCGACAACGGCGCTCCGTTTGCCGCGCCATCAAGCCTACTCGGTCTCAGTACCCTGTCGGTCTGGTGGCTGGCTTTGGGCATCTCGCTCGACCGCATTGACCCGGGCCGACCGGACCAAAACGGCTCGCACGAGCGCATGCATCGTGACATCAGCCTGGAGGTCCAGGCCATGGCAAAGGGAGACCTTGAGATGCAGCGTGCGGCACTTTCCCTGTGGCGGGAGGAATACAACTCCATCAGGCCCCACGAAGCGCTCGGCTACATGACTCCTGCACAGCGCTACAAGCCCTCAAAGAGAGATTACGAGGGGACGCCAGACAGGCTTGTCTATCCACAGGACTATGCCGAGCGGATGGTGATGAAATGCGGAATGGTTCGGCTGAACAGCACCCGGATCTTCCTCACCACGGCGCTGCGGGGCTGGAACGTTGGACTCCGCGAAGAGAAGGATAAAAATGTGGGCGTGTGGTTCGGCTCACTTCGACTGGGGCACATCAACCTGCGCACAGACGCCTTTCATGCGAGCAACCCGGCTGTGGAAATGCCGCCCTGATGGACAGCCCGTGGAAACGAAACAGCCCGTTTCCGCCGCCTGCCCACAGGGCTTGGAATACCGGGCAACCAACCGCCCGGTATTCCACAGTTCCACAGCCTCGACGACGAGAGAGAAAAAAATGAAGTTTGGAGCGAAAAAGCGTTACCCCAACCGCGACCGAGTGTTACCCATGTCCTGACCTAAATGTGTTACCTATGTCCTGACTGAACAAACCGGCGGATCATCCCTCATCCTTCATCCCTTTAATATCCTCCCCGCACACGCGGGGGTGAACCGGGAGGGGACGAAGTAGAGCTGCTGTACCCTGCATCCTCCCCGCACACGCGGGGGTGAACCGTTCTGGTCGGCCGAGCCCCTCACCCTGCAGCAATCCTCCCCGCACACGCGGGGGTGAACCGGACCTGGTCTTCCAGGGCGGTCATGTCCACCAATCCTCCCCGCACACGCGGGGGTGAACCGACGATTGATTCGCATGCTCAGTGGGTACATCGATCCTCCCCGCACACGCGGGGGTGAACCGCCAATCCTGCAAACCAGTCTCCCCGTTGTCAAATCCTCCCCGCACACGCGGGGGTGAACCGGTTTTCGGGAGGAAGGGTGTCCAGCCCATCATATCCTCCCCGCACACGCGGGGGTGAACCGCGTAAACCCTGACGAAAAGCGGGAATGCAACTATCCTCCCCGCACACGCGGGGGTGAACCGCGTTTGGGTACGGGGCGGGGACAGAAGGCCCAATCCTCCCCGCACACGCGGGGGTGAACCGGGGTTTAACTTAAGATTAAATTCCCGCAAGTAATCCTCCCCGCACACGCGGGGGTGAACCCAGCACCTGGGCTTTGCTGGTATAGACCTATTCATCCTCCCCGCACACGCGGGGGTGAACCGTACGATCAGTGGTTCTATTTGCGCTTTGTAGCCATCCTCCCCGCACACGCGGGGGTGAACCGTGTCGACACCCCGCTCAATGTCGCACAATTTCATCCTCCCCGCACACGCGGGGGTGAACCGGCACCGAGAAAAATTTTAACCCGCCCCAGATAATCCTCCCCGCACACGCGGGGGTGAACCGCTACCACCTGGCCACCCACGAAGATCCCGGGAATCCTCCCCGCACACGCGGGGGTGAACCGGTTTTTGGCATGGTGTCCGACGTGATGCGCTGATCCTCCCCGCACACGCGGGGGTGAACCGTCGAGGTCAAGGGAAATCAGCCGGAGACTGGGATCCCCCCAATCCTTCACATAATTTCCCCGGCCCTTTTTTTCGCTCCAAGGGCTTCGCGGCATTTTCGCGGAAGAAAATTCGGCGTGTTCGGCCTGCCCCGCCATTTGGCGGGCTGGGCTTCGTTGTTTTTTCGGGTTCTGC
>JAFIGB010000065.1 GCA_020831705.1 Candidatus Sumerlaeia bacterium
GGCTTGCCCTGCGCATCGGCCTTGCCCAGGACCTGGCAGCGGAAGGTCATCGCGAGGAATCCCTTGCCGAGTATCGCCGAGTTGCCGGGGAGGCGATGGAAAGTAATCCCCGTGTTGCAAGGACGGCGCTGGAGGCGATTCTTGATCAAAATAGCAACGACATGGAGACCCTCCGCTCCCTTGTTGCCATTATTGATAACATGGAAGGTATCCAGGCAACACGTCCGTATAGACACCGGCTATATGAGCTGATGGTTACGGGATGCCAGGATGATACCTACCTGACACCGGAAGTGAACGCACGGATGGTGGAGTTGATCAATGCCGATCTGGACGATCAGGAACTCCGTGACCACCACGTGACCTACCTGTCATCCCGTGGACGGCACCTTGATGCGGCAATGGTGTTGCACGACTATTCGCGGACGCTGCTGGAGAAGGAGCGCCTGGAGGATTCCCTGGCAGCCCTTGAGCGTGCTCTTGGCCATGCGCCCACCTCCCTGGAGATACTCATCGAGCTGGCCACCCGCCTTGAGCAGGCGGGAAAGAATGACCGCGCGGTGGATGAGTGGCGTCAGGTTCTTGATCTCGCCATGGAGGCGGAAGATATACAGGCCAGCCAACAGGCATGGGGTCGAATTGTTCGCTTGTTGCCGGGTCGCCCTGATATTCTCCATCAGTATGGGTCCTTTCTGGATGGCATCGGCGAAACCGACGAGGCGATGCGTATATACCGCCAGGCGGTGGAGTACCTCCTTGGAAAGAAGGAGCACGAGGACGCCATCCCGATCCTGGAACGTATGATCGAGATTGATCCGGAGGATTGTGGGGCGCGGGGACAACTTGCCGATTGTCTCCTCACTGCTGGCAGGGGCGAGGAAGCCACCGAGGCAAGGTTGTTGATTGTGGGGATGTTGATGGAACGGGGCGATCTGGCCTGGGCAACCAAGGTGGCCATGCAGGCCCGGGAGGAGGCACCTGATTCTGTCAAGGCGCGGGAGCTACTCGCGGCCGTCCATGCCAGATCGGGCAAGCTGGAGGAGGCATCGGTAGAATACAAGGCGCTTATCGAGGCGCTACTGGATGATGGGGAGGAATCCGAGGCGGTCGGAGTTCTCCGTGGTGTGGCGGAAAAGCTGATGGAGTCCAATCAGTATGAATCCATACGCGCGATCATGGAACCCTTCCCGGATTTGGTGGGCACGGATCCACAGTTGATGCATGCGTATGCCCTTTCCCTGGAAAGCACTGACCGGGAGGAGGCTGCGGGGGAAAGATGGCTCCAGCTGGCCCGGTTGATGTGGCAGGGCGGGGAGGGAAAGCAGGCGGAGGCGCATCTGCGAAGAGCAATCGCCCTCAATCCTCAGGACAGGACGGCTCGTTTTCTCCTCGTTGAGATCATGGAGAAGCGGGGGGGGACGCGCGAGGAACTCATTCAGGAGTATCATGATCTTGCGAAGCTGGCCCGCAGCGAGGGAAACACCGAGGAGGCAATTTCCCTCCTTGAAAA
Source organism: Candidatus Sumerlaeia bacterium (assembly GCA_020831705.1). Lineage (GTDB taxonomy): Bacteria > Sumerlaeota > Sumerlaeia > SLMS01 > SLMS01 > JAFIGB01. Next base: position 1,511 of record JAFIGB010000065.1, read on the forward strand.
ACTTCTGGAAATAGAATCACGCGATGTTGTCGCCCTTCGGCGTCTGGCGAAACTGCTCGCTGAATGTGAACACGCCACCGAGGCCCTCCGCAGGTACCTTGAATTGGGCGCCGCCCATGTTGAACTCGGCGACATGGAAGCCGCACGAAGGGCCTACTCGGGTGCAGCCCTCCTCGACCCCCTTGATCCCCGCCCCATTGAGGGTCTCTACAAAATTGCCGCAAAGGCTGGCGATGCGGAGGATGAAATACGTCAGGGCTGCCAGCTCGTCGAAATCCTTCAGCAGGGCGGGGACGACGATGGCGCCTTGAACCTTCTGGAGGAAATGGCAGAACGTCATCCCCGGTATTCGGATGTACGCTTCCGGCTGGCCAACCATTATGAGACGGAAGGCGAAACGGATCGCGCCATCGCCCATTTGAGGCGGCTCTTTTCCATCCTCCATGATTCCCGGGATTTTGCCGGTGCCATTGATGCCCTCCATCGCATCGAGTCGATAGATCCGTCCGATCCGGAGAACCTGGCCCAGACGGGGCGTCTATACGCGGAAATCCGCGACAACAACCAGGCCGCGGATTACTTCCTCATGGCCGCGGAAAGTTACCGTGACCGCGACAAGGGAGCTGAGGCACTGGATGTGGCGGCGGAGGGGCTCCGTCAAGACCCCTGGCATGAGGGGCTGTTGTTGATACATGTCGCCATCGCCAGGTCACTCGGGCAAACCGAAACGGCGGCGGGATCGGTGGAAAAACTGGTCGAACTGGCGGGCCGCGAGCAGAATCCCGAGAAGGAGGCCGCCGCGATCATGCAGCTGGCGGAGCTTCGCCCCGAGGACGAAAAACTGCGCGAACGACTTGCCCTGCTATACAGCGATCTTGACATGTCGGTGGAGGCGGCCGAGCAGTTCCTTCTTCTTTCCTCCCTGCACGAGTCGCGGGGGAATTCGGCGGAGGCACTTGACGCTGCGTCGACGGCGGCAACGCTGGCCCCCGACCTTCCGGCCCCCCACGAAAGGCTCGCCCTCCTCCATGGCAACCTTGGTCAGAGCGCCCGCGCCACCGAGGAGGCCCTTTGGCTAGCGAAATACTACGAGGGTGCCGACCGTCCCATTGATGCCCTGAACGCCCTTGAGGCCATTCCGGAGAAGACACGCACCGCCACCATCCGCCTGCGCATTGCACGGTTGCGGGAGCTAGCCGGCAAGTCGGACGGCGCCCTTGAGCTATACAGGGAAATTGCTGCCTCCAGGGAGGAGGCCCATTATGCGGAGGCGCTTGAGGGAATTCTTCGCCTCGACCCCACGGACCTTGATATACATGCCGAGCTGGACCGGGAACTGCGCAACAAGGGGCGCTTTGATGATGCTCAGCGCGTTTCCTTTGACCTTTTTGAAAACCTCCTCTCCCGGGGCGAGGTGGACCAGGCACGCCAGGTTGTCGAGGCGGCCCAACCCCATGCCACGGACCAGTTTCAATTCCTGAGGGATACCGCCACCCACTATGAGGACCATGGCCTTCCGGAACTGGCCGCCATCGCCCTCAGAACCCTGGCCGGCCAACTCGCCGACGAACGCCCGGAACACGCCCTCGAATTGATGGAACGGTCCCTCACCCTCAAGCCCTGGGAAGCCACCTCGAAGGAACTGCGTTTTGACCTTCTGGAGAAGCTTCACAAGGTGGAGGACCTCGCCGAGGCAGGCAGCGACCTCATCACGGTGCGGGTTTCCAGGATGGACCTCAAGGGGGCCTGTGACATTGCACGTCGGGTCATCCGCATGGATGACGAGGCACTGGAGCCACGGTTGCGCCTGGCCGAGTTGCTGGAAAAACTCAACGAGTCGAAGGAACGGAGCGGCATCCTTCAGGAGCTGGCGGATCTATACCTTAAGAAGGGGAAGATCGAGGAGGCACTGGACGTACTTCGCACCCTGATCAAGATCCACCCCGACAACACGCTCTTCCGCCGTCGGTTTATAGACACCTACCGTCAGGTCGGCCCGGACTCGGATCTCATCAACGAGTACATCCCGCTTGCCAAGACCCTTGCCAAAAATGGCAAGTCCCATGAGGCCATCAAGGTCTTTGAGCGTCTGCTGTCCTTTGCCGCTGAGAACCTCACCGTTCACCAGGAATTCATTGATTTCCTCTTTGAAGCCTCCCAATTGGAACGGGCTGTGACCCAATCCCAGCTATACGCGGAAAAACTTCTTCAGGTGGACAAGCCCCGCGAGGCCCTCTCCGTCCTGGAGCGCATCAAGGGGGAATCCCAGGATGATCCCCAGTTCCATACCGTGCATGGCAAGGCCCATCTGGCCTGCAAGGCTCGGGGCGCCGGGGTAAGGGAGCTGCGCAGAGCAGCAACTCTATACAGGGATTCGGGTGAACACAGCAGCGAGGCGGATATACTTTCGCTGGTTTGTGCGGAGGATACATACAACCTGGAGGCCCGCCAGCTGCTGGTGGAGGCGCTCATTTCCGCCGGGCGAACCGAGGAAGCCGCCGCAGCCTCCCTCGACCTTGCAAACACCTACAAGCAACGGGGCCTCCCCGATCTTGCCCTTGGCGAGTATAGACGCCTTCTCGGGATTGATCCCGACAAGCCGGATGTCTGGAAGGATCTCTTCGACATCGCCAACCAACTTGGCGTGGATCACGACATTATTGATGACTACCTCGAGTACGCCGACCTGCTTGCGAGAAGGGGGGACACCGAGGAGGCGGTGGGTTGTTACCGTCGCGCCATGGAACTGGATCAGCATAACCTCCGCGCCCACCGCGGGTTTGTCGTCCAGTATCAAAAGATTGGCTCCGAAAAGGACATCATGGAGGAAATGATGACCTTTGCGGAGTTGCTCATCGAGGCGGGCGAGCCGGACGAGGCGGTGAAGTATTTCGAGTTGGTCATGACACTTGATCCCCAGAACACACGGGCCAGGGACATGCTGGATGCCACAAAGAGCTCGACGACCAGCAAGATCCGTCCAAAGGGTGCCGAGAAGTTGAAGTCCAAGGATACCAAACAGGCGATCAAGAAGGGGTTTCTTGATGATGAGCTTGGCCTGACCGACACACAGAAGCGGTTCATCTATCAGGCGACATCGGCTGCGTCGGAGGCTCCCTCGAAGAAGGACGGGGATCAGGCGGGGGAGGAGATTCCCGGGGCGGATGACACCCTTGAGCAGGCCGTCCTGAATTACCGCAATATTTTGGCGGTCAATGCGGGGAATGCAAATGTCCGCCTCAAACTGGCTGATGTTCTCGGGCAGATGGGAAGGGATAAGGAAATGATCGCCGAGATGACCGAGGCGGCCGGGACGTTCCTCAAGAAAAGCCAGCTGGATGAATGCGTGGAGACCTGCAACAGGATACTGAAAATCGTGCCGAGCAGTCATCAGGTCCGCCGTCTACTCAACGAGGCGGAAATCAAGCGCGATGCCATGAAGGCCCTCGATTCCACGATCAGTTTTCTCAAGCTGGAATCACGGGAGAAGGAGGAGGAGTGATGCACCCGCACCCCACCAATTTGAATCAGGATAATGTCTAGCATGGCACCGAAGGACGACCTTCCCCTCAAGTACCAAACTCCGATGGAATGGGGACCCCTTGTGATGCGGGATCCCCTTTCCCTGCTTAATGACCACGCCCACCTGGAACGCAAGGCGGCAACGAATGCCCTGGAGCTGCTCCTTCGCTGGCCAACCCCCAATCCGCCGGAGAACTGGGTGCACTCCATGACCTCGATCTCCGTGGACGAAGCGGGGCATCTCAACACCGTGACACGCCTTTTGGCCCGTCGTGGAGGGGCGTTGACGAAGAAACACCGCAACCAGTACGCCGCGGAGCTCCGCCGTCTGGTCCGCATTGGCCATGGTGATCGGGAACTCCTCGATCGTCTTCTTGTGAGTGCATTGATCGAGGCGCGCTCGTGCGAACGCTTTCACCTGCTTGCCATGACTTCCGGCGACGAGGAACTGTCCCGTCTATACGAGGGTCTATACAGGTCCGAGGCGGGACACTTTCGCGTCTTCCTCGCCCTGGCACGGGATCTCCCGGAGAAACTCGACGTGGAGACTCGGTGGCAGGAGATGCTGAATGCCGAGGCGGAAATTATCACCAGCCAACCCCATGGACCCTCCATGCACAGCGGGATGCCTGCATGAGCGGAGACAGTGCGGATTACATCACGGTTGTACATGAGGGGAAGTTCCTCCGCTACCTGAAGCGGGGGGCGTGGGAATATGTGGAGCGCAATCGTCGCGTGCCCGGCGTGATCGTGGCCGCGTTGACTCCCGGGGGATGTCTACTCCTCGTGGAGCAATATCGCCCCCCGGTGAACGCCCGGGTCATTGAACTGCCCGCTGGTCTGGTGGGCGATGAGGGGAACGTGGTGGGGGAATCGGTCCTTGTTGCCGCCCAACGGGAGTTGGAGGAGGAAACCGGATGGCACGCCGGCGAGATGGAGGAGGTTGCCCGGGGTCCGATCTCGGCGGGGCTGACCAACGAGGAAATCATCGTCGTTCGGGCACGATACCTTGAAAGAGTTGGCGCTGGCGGGGGAGTGGCCGGCGAGGACATCATGGTTCACGAGGTTTCCCTCCGTGACCTGAAGAACTTCCTTGTCCGGCGGCAGGAGGCCGGTTGCCTTATCGACCCGAAGGTCATGCTCGCCCCATGGTATTTGCAGGATTGGACACCAGGCACCCAAAGGAACACTGATGATTGATTCGTTGAAGGGCATTTTGAAGGAAAGCGACGAGGATTACGCCGTCCTCGACGTGGGAGGGGTTTGCTTTCGTGTGGAAATCCCCGGCTCGACGGCGAAGGCCCTTCCCGCAGTTGGCGGGGAGGCGAAGCTGCTGACCCGTCTGAATTTTAATATGAACGAGGGGACTTTCTCCCTCTTTGGTTTTGCCACGGGGGCGGAGCGCGATTGCTTCGATATTTTCCGGGGCATCAGCGGGATCGGACCGCGCAAGGGGCTGATGATCCTTTCCCAGATTGAAATCGCCACCTTCGCCACGGCAATCCTGACCAACGACCTTGCCTACCTGTCGAAGCTCAAGGGGGTCGGAAAGAAAACCGCCGAACGCCTCGTGGTCGAGTTACGGGAAAAGATGGTCCCCTACACCGCTTCCACCCCCACGGCCAGCGATCCCGTTGCCGGGCTGCCCAACCTCCCCAGGATGGGCGACAACGTCCGCGACGCCATCGAGGCCCTCATTGTCCTCGGCTGCCGCAACCATGTGGCGGAAAAGGCAATCGGTCACGCCGTGGAGGAACTTGGTGAGGATGCACCGACACCGGACCTGATTCGGGCCGGATTGCGCCACCGTTAGGATTCAAGGGGGTTGACCGCCATCCGGCCAGGGTGGAAAGTCCCCCCGGTTGTAGAAATTGGAGACCACCCCTCATGCCGACCCGCCACATTGCCTCGATCCTCGCCATTGCCCTGCTTAGCCTCTATATGGTTGGTTGTGCGACCATTCGCCGGGACCAATGCTTTATCCACCAATATCGCTATGATGCGATGAAATCGCTGTTTCTCCAGACGGGGAGCTACCAGCGCGTGGCTCAGGCGATGGCCGACGAGGGAGGGGCGCGGTGCGAAGTCAACAGCTTCCGCCAGATGCTGCGGAAGGACCTTGGTCTTGAGGGCGAGGAATACCGGGCCCTTTTCAGGGACCTGGAACCGGGCGATGGAGAACTCGATTACCACCCCGGATATGTCGGCGACGTTGATTAATCTATAAATTCCATCCGCATTTTCTGGTCTTTCATCCACCCCCGCCCGTGTTCGACCTCCGGGCGATAAGCCTGTTTTTTTGAGAATTGCAGACAAGAAAGCTCTCCGATATCACTGAAGGGAGAGCATGCCGATTGAGAAATTTCCCGGAAATTCGATGTTTTTGTATGGGGCCGCCGTGCTTATGGCGGAGGCATTTCTTTTTTTTACATTTTTTTGCCGTTTATTGTAAGATAGGTAATTCGCAGGGCCTTTTAATGGAAGTAGGGATATTTCTGCGTAAAGTTATGTGCCCATGCCCAGCCACAGGCCATCCCCCTTGGGGGTGGTTGACAACCAAGGATTAAAACCGATGTCCCACCGGAACCAAAAAACATATTTTGCCCTTCTCATTGCCCTCCTGATCAGCATGGCGGGTGCCGTCCACGCCCAGAACACCAATCTTGCCATTAAGCCAATCACCTGGGATGTCGTCGGTTTGGACAGCAACAAGCCACTGACGTCGGGGCCGGATAGTTTTATGGTGGGGGCGCGTGTGACAAATATTGGAACCAATGTGGCGGAAAATGTCGTGACCTCATACGTCTGGGAATCCACGAACTCCTTCATTACCCTCAATGGTCCGACAATCCTTGAGTTTGGAGACATCCAGCCGGGTCAATCCATCGACGCCTACTACAATGTGAAGGTCACCAGAAACGCCAATGCCTATGACACGGCACGGCGTTACCGCATCCACGCCGTGGCGGACAATGCGGGGCAGATCAGCACCCCGGCGGGGCGTCAGCTTTACATCGAGGCGTTGATTCGCCAGAATCGCAACTCAGTGTTGTCATTGACGGGTCCCACCACTGTCTACGTGGGCGGCATTTACACCTACGACCTTGCCTCCAAAACGGCAACGAACGGTTACGAGCAGTTGGTGACCTTCGTGGATTTCCCGAATATCCTTTTCCAGATTCTGCAGGTGCATCAGACTTATACCGCCCCCCCGAACGCCACCAACGATACCACCTATGCGGATGCCTGTGGCTGGGACCCCGACCCCTCGAGCCCGACTTATCTTGATTGTATCGGGCCGGAGAACTTTACAGGCGGGAAGGCGGGCGGAACCGTCACCACCCGCTATGTCATTCGCGCTGTTTCGGCGGGTGATGCCACGGTTAATACACTGATCTATGACAAGTCCGGGGCATCCTACCACTACAACTCCGACTTTGGGGCGGCGATCGGCTCCATCGCCATCAGCGTGGAAGATCCCGCGGCAATCCTGACAGGAACAGTCTTCGAAGATCTGGGTAACACCGGCGAGCCCAACCCTGGTGACCCTCCCTTCGCCGGTATTACGGTGACCTTGATTGGCGCCGGCCCCGACGGGATTTTCGGAACGGCCGATGATGAGGTTATTGCGACAACCACGACCGATGTGAATGGCGAATATACATTCCTTGAAGCAATTCCCGGCCAGTACCAGGTTCAAGTGGACGAAGCTGCCATTGGATCCGATTATATCGGTACATCCGGCCCCAACCCAAGGACGGTTACCCTTGTCCAGAACCAGACCACGGAGGCCCAGTTTGGCTTCATTATTCCCGGCCTTACAGTGAACAAGTCCTCCGATGTTGTTGGCCTCGTGACTCCGGGCCAGACCATCAACTACACCATTACAGCAACCAATGTGGCACCCACCACACTGTTCAATTTTTCCCTGGCGGATGTTTTGCCTGACTATACAACGCTGGTCCCGGGCTTCACGGAGGTCACCTACCCCGCTCTGATTTCCGGCACCTTCATTGATCCGGTGACATCCGTTGCCTACAACGGCTCCACCGGCACGCAGGCTTGGGCCAACAATTGGCAGGAAGTGTCTGACGATGGCAACCCGGCCAATGGCAACGTCCGCATTGAGCAGGATCTCGGCGAGTTCCGCATTCGCGTGAACAGGAACGGCCGGGCAATCTGGCGTACGGCCAATCTATCAGCCTACGACACCGCCTCTCTAAGTTTCCGCTTTCGTATGGACGGTATGGGGGCGAGTGACTCCATGGTGGTGGAGGCATCCTCCACCGGCAATGCGAACTATACAATTCTGGAGACGATCACGGGAACGAACCACGCCACCTACCAGGATCGAACATACAACCTGACTCCCCATATTTCAGCGAATACCACGATCAGGTTCCGGTACATCGGTGGTGGCGGCAATAACGTGCCCCCCTTCTTCTTCGACCAGGTACAGATTTCCGCATCAGGCAGCCAGGTTACCACCCTTCCGGCCACCCTTCCGAACATCCTTTCCGGGATCAACCTGGGGGCCGGCGACACGGTGACGGCCACCTTCAGGGTCACCGTGGACGATCCTCTTCCCACCTTCGCAACCTCCATTGTCAATACAGCTTCCGCAACCGCTGATGATATCGCTGATTATGAGGGAAGTGCCATTGATCCCGTTGGCGGGAACATTTCGGGGAGCATCTTCAACGATATTAATGGCAATGGATTGCTGGATGGCGGTGAACCGGGGCTTGAAGGTATCTCTGTCACGCTCACCGACCAGTTCGGAAACAGTCAGACGGTGACGACCAATGCCTCGGGTGTCTATACGGCCTTTGTTGCCTCCGGCGATGTCACCGTGTCCGTTGATCCCAATGATCCGAACCTTCCGACGGGTGCCGTTCTGACAACTGACAATGCAGACCAGGTTGTCGATGTTGGCGCTGCAACCACCACGACAGCCGATGATGTTGGCTTCCAGCAACAGGGTGAATTGAGCGGCATTATCTTCCTCGATATAAACGGCAACGGCATCCAGGATGATGGCGAGCCGGGACTTGAGGACATCACCGTAACAATCACCGACCAGTTCGGTAATGTCCAGACCGTCCTCACCGATGGTGAGGGGAGTTACCTGTTCTCCGTGGCCACGGGTGATGTTACCATCGAAGTTGACACCAACGATCCGGAACTTCCCGGCGGGGCGGTTCTGACCACCGGCGGGAACAACACCCAGATCGTCAACGTCGATGCAGGGGAAGAAACGGAGGCCTCCGCCATTGGCTTCCAAGCGCGCCAACCCGTGATGACCTTGACGCAGATCGCAGACACTGCCACGTCGGGTGTGGTTGATGCCAAGGAGGCATACAGCTATACACTCGTCTTTGAAAATACGGCGGACGACAATGGCTTCAACGAGGCGAGGAATCTCGTCTTCACGGTCGTACTTCCAAGCGCCACCTCCTACGGTGATCAGATTGTCTTTTTGAATCTCCTTTTTGGTACTGGTTATTCGGGTACCTTCAGCAGGACTGACGACGTCGTCACGATTACCCTCAATGAAGTGGTTCAGCCCGGTGAATCGGGTGAGTTGACCCTCTTTGTCCGTGCGATTGATCCGCTGCCTGATAATGTGAGTGTCGTCAATGTTGCCACCCTGAATTATCAGGATATGAACAACGAGGACATGGAGCCTGTTGTCTCGGCGAACAGCCTGGACGTGGGGATTCTCCTCGTTGAACTGGAGTCCTTCACGGTGAATTACCGATCCTCCGACGGCAGGTTGGTTATTGAGTGGGTTACTTCCGCCGAATTCGGCGCTGCCGGGTTTGACCTATACCGGGTTGATCCGCTTGAGGGAACAAAGTCGATGGTGCCCCTCAATCCGTCGATGATCCCCGCGGAGGGTTCCCCGATCAGTGGTGGCGTCTATACGTTCGTTGATCCGGTTCCCTACTCGTCGGGCGAGACACGGGGTTACCTGCTGGTGGAAACGGAAATGTCGGGCAATACGATCAACTACGGTACCGCATGGTTCCCCCATCCCATTGGTGCCGCGACGGGTGTTTTGGACTGGATGGAGTTCTGAGAATAGAAAAAAGCCGGGGACTGAGGTTTCCCTTTCAGTCCCCGGCATGAAGTTTTGCCGTCGTAATATGCAACTCCCTCCGGTCAGCAACACGGGGGGAGTTGTTGTGTCATGTGTCCGAGGTGTCCTCAGTCAGGGGCAAATCCCGAAGGTCCTTCCCCGGCTTGAAGGTAACCACCCGGTGGGGGGGGATGGGGTAACTGACCTTGTTCTTTGGGTTCCTTCCAATGCGGGGCTTGCGCTCCTTGACCTGGAAGACGCCGAAGTCACGAATTTCCAGCCGTTCGTCGCGCTCGATGACCTCCTTGAGTGACTCCATAATCGAGTCGACCACAAAAAGGGCGTCCTTGTCTTTCATTTCGAGTGATTCCATCACCCGTTTCACAATGTCTGCTTTAACCATGTTTCACCCGGGAAGGTAAGTATTCTTTTTGCCTTCTCCAACCATAATTTGACCAGACCCCCCCTGGTTGCAAGCTCAAACGGAATATATTGAACGAATCAGTTCCGAGCTTCAGGATGGGGGGATTTCGATGCCGGAGGCGGGGTTGGTTCAACCGTGACCTCCCTGCTCTGCAGGCTTTCGACAGCGCGCGGGGTTTGGGCCACATCGGTCCCCGCTGCGGAAACAAATTCAATGGGGAAGGTGCCCGGTGATAGAGCTTCAAATTGGAGACGCGCCACCTGAATATTCCCCGTTGGCTCCTCCAGAGAGGCAAATTGGGATGCCGCAAGCGTCAGTGTTCCAACCTCGGGCCTGTTTTCAATGGTCGATGGTTGGCCCAGAAATGGGTCATTCCCGTCGAATACATCTGTCAGCGTCAGGGAGTCCTTCGGATAACGAATCATCAGTTGGTAGGAGCCCAGTGCCTCGTTCCCAGCGTTGACAATGACCTCAATTTCGAAGGGGATGCCCTCCTCCAATTCCGCTGTGTTCCCATCGAGCAGGAAGCTCAGGGAGTTCGGTGGCAGGGAAAGGGCCGCGACGGCATCGGAGGCATCCACAATGCCATCGGCGTTGGCATCGGGGCCGCCGGCAGTGGATTTCCCCAGCACCCTGTCGAGGACATCCTGCCGGGTGGTGTTGATCGACAGGAGGGTTGAAAGCCCCAGTACCGGGAGGAGGATGGAAAAGGTCGTGGAGGGCATCATTGGATCAAGGCGTGATTATTTCCCAAAGAATGTTCGGATGAAGGTGTCGCCCTCGATGGTGCCAAACGAGCCAGCTGCGCAGGAGTCCTCGTCGTACATTTCCACATCATCGCCGGGAACGTCCGGATGCCAGATGGCAAAGGGGATCGGGTCGCGGGTGTGAATGCGAAGGGCAGCCGGGGTGGCGTGATCGGGCAGGGTTGCCATGACAGCCTTGATGCCGCGCTTTTCGAGACCTTCCATGACACGCCCCACACAGCGACGGTCAAAGTCTTCGATACAATGAATCTTGAGGTCGAGATCGCCCTCATGGCCTGCCTCATCGGGTCCCTCGACGTGGAGGAAGCAAAAGTCCTGGTCCTCGAGGACCTTGAGACATGCGTCCGCCTTTCCCTCAAAATTGGTGTCCCAAAGGCCGGTGGCTCCCTCGACGACGACCTTGTCCAGGCCTGCGTAGACACCGATTCCGTGGATGAGATCCACGGCGGAAATGACCGAGCCCTTGATGCCGAAGCGATCCGGGTAGGTCCACATTTCCGGGCGAATTCCCGGGGACCAAAGCCAAATGGAGGTGGCGGGGTCCTTCCCTTCGTCGCGGCGTTTTTTGTTCACCGGATGATCGGCAAAAATTTCCCACGACCGACGTGTCAAATCGTTGAGCATCTGCGCCGTTTCCCGGGCATCCCCGTTGGCGGGGCGAATCATGTGTTTTTCCACCTCCTCGCCCGGGTGATTATGGGGAGGCGAGCATTCGAGGTGGTGATTCAGTCCCCTGGCCACAAAGAGGTGTCTATAACTGACGCCGGTGTGGAAGCGAATGACCGCGGGGTCGACTTCCGCCTGGATGGCGCTGAGGAGTTCCGCGGATTCCTCCGAGGTGATGTGCCCGGCGGAGTGGTTGATGATGCGGCCGTTTTCGGTGGTGATGAGATTGCAGCGCATGCCGATTGAGCCGGCGGGGATATCGACGCCCATGCTTGCTGCCTCCAGGACAGCGCGGCCCTGGGAGACCTTGTGGGGGTCGTATCCAAGGACGGAAAGGTGGGCGGTGTCGCTTCCCGCCTCCATGTCCTCAAAAAGGGTGCGAAACAGGCCGCACCTGCCCTTGCGGGCGATGGTGTCAAGGTTCGGTTTCCTTGCAACCTGGAGAGCCGTTTTCCCGCCCAGTTTTTCATGGGGAAGGTCGGCCATGCCATCGCCGAGGAATATCACATATTTCATGATCTGGGTTTCAGGTTCTCCTCAATGATTGGTAATCTGTCATTCAAAGCTCTTCCTTCGAAAGGAGTTCGGCGGTTCTCTTGTAGTAATCCTCCACGATCTCCATCCCCTTGGTTACCCGCTCGGGGTCGCTGTCTTCAATGGCCTGCTCCACGTCATTAAGAGCCTCACCCAATGGTTGGGCGCCGATGTTGGCACATGCCCCCCGCATGGAATGGGTCTGACGTTTTGCTTCCTCGATATTATTCTGCTCAAGGGCGGTATTCAGGGCCATGATGCCCTTCTCGCATTCCTTGATGAATAGATTGAAGAGGTTGACTTCGAATTCCCTGTCACCCCCGGAAATCTCCTCGATCCGGGTGAAATCCACCATTCGCTCGTTATCCGCCATGGGGAGAACCTCCCGTGGTTTGATACAGCATTGGGAAGCTAATAGGTTTGGCGGGGCGGATCAAGCCTTCCAGAGTGCTTTTTTCAAAAGACTTTGTGCGAAGGTTGCCTGACCGGCGGGGACGTAGAGGGGAACCTCCCCGAGCGGTGTATAGTCAAAACCGGAATGGAGGGGCTCGCTCAGGGTGCAGGTGCACGGGATGTGGCGTTCCCGGAGGAGCCGCCGAATCAGGCCCGCCTTCCAGGAGTTTTCCGCCACATAAATGCAGACCAGATCGGAGGGGGCGAAGGTGTCCTCATCGTGGGCTGCAGGAGGTGGATCCTCCTCTGTTTCCCGTCCACAGGAACAATAGAGGACTCCCGCCGGGAATTTTTCCTGCCCACAGGGGCAATAGACCGTCCCGCCGGGGAAGCCATCCTGATCATCCATCTCCGTGGGGGCCGGGTGAAATTCAGCGGCAATGGCGGCGCGTGAAATGCGGCTGAAGTCCTCTGAACCCGGTGAGACCTTGGGGAAGCGGCGGTCCCCACGCGCCGAGCCAAGGCGCCCGATGCCATACCAGGCGACGAGGAAGACGCCGCCAACGGCGAGGAGAAGGTGTCCGGGTTGTGCCATGGTTAAAAATTAGCCTCCGGTGGAATTCCACCTGCACCCCCAGCGATGCCTTCTTTGATGGCGCAAAGCAAGGAAAAGTACACCGCATGGATGGGGGCGGTGGCTTCGGTTGCTCGGAGCTTAAAGAATGGGGTCTTAAGTGCCCTTTTCGGGAAAATCTGATCCAAGACTTGCGGGTGGCCGATCTCCGGGTGTTTTTCGGTCCAATCGTGGGACTTCGGGCTTTACACCCGGCCCGGGATTTTCCAGAGTCTTAAAGATTTAAGATGATCCCGATCCCTGGTCGGTTAAACGTTAAGCCAAATTCAAGCCCTGCCTCCTCCAATGTTCCACCGCGCCCCCCATGTTAACCCTTCCAAATGTGGCCGTGATGTGGTCCTGACAGTGAGCCGGTTGCTGATGCTGCTGGTGTTGCTTACGGCTGTCACCACCGCCGAGGCACGCCGCCACCGCATCGTTGTTGCCACCCAAATGATGATGTACAAGGAGGGAATGGAGGAGGTTGCGGCGAAGTACATGGAGCTCCACCCGGATGTGGAGGTCGAACTGATCTTCATCGTCCTGAATTATGAGACATGGGTGCGGACGCAATTTTCCGGCGGGGAGCGCATGGCGCCGGATATTTACAATGGAAACGTGACGAACACTTTCGGGCGGATGGGCCGCTGGGTGGTGCTCAATGACTACCTCGAGGCGGACAATCCCTACACCGGTCTCCCATGGAGGGAGACGCTGGAGATGAATCTCGTCGAGAAGTCCAAGGAGACGGGAAGGTTTTACCATATCCCCCTGGATTTCATCGAGACAGGCCTTTTCTACAATCGCGACATTTTCGAGAAGAAGGGATACGAGGTTCCCCAATCCTGGGAGGAGATGATGGAGCTGGGAGAGCGGATCCGTGCCGACGGTCTCGTTCCCTTCGCGATTCCCGGCATCCTCCGCGAGGTGTGGTCCGGCCAGGTCGGTTGGATGGCGCGCATGCTGGGCGATGTCTATTACCGCGACCTTGTTCCCCTGGTGATGGCACAACCGGGCGACTGGGACTTTGATCCATCACGGGATGGCAACTTCGTTCAGGATTTTTCTGATCCCTACGATGACATGCTTGTCGGCATCAATCAGGAGCGGGTGCACCAGGCAATCCTGGATGGTGTCATTGACTTTCGCGATGACCGGTCCCGGATGATCTATACACGACTCAAGGAGTGGTCGAGGCACTGGCAGGATGGTTTTCTGGGAACGGACACAATGGCGGCACACCGTTTGTTCCTCACGCAGCAGGCGGTGATGGAATTTCATCATTCGGGTAATGTTGGGTTCCTGTTCAAGGAAATGGAGGATCTTCCCGAGGAGGATCGGTTTGAGTGGGGTGTGTTCCCGGTGCCATCGATCAAGGATGACCCACTGGCACTGGGGCCGATGCGGGGAATTGGTGGGATTGGTTCCTCACTGACGGTGACCCGCAAGTCCAACACCGAACATGAGCGCCGTGTTATAGACTTTCTGATGTTCCTGACGGCACCGGAAAACGCCCGTGTCCTGTACGACCGCGCGATTGAATTGCGTCGCCCCATTGTTGGTCCTCCAGCGGTCAAGGGTGTGAGCCTTCCCCAGGAATTTGAGGAGCGATTCGAGGTTTTCTTTGGTCGTGGATATGAAAAGCTGAACTTTCGGGGGCTTGATGACGAGCAGGAATCTGTCTATCAGTGGTCCGTCCTGCTGCAGGACTTTCTCGGTGACCGTCTTTCCCTCGATGATTTCCTGGAGGAATACCAGGCGTTGATGCTGGCCGCCCATGAGCGCATCAGGGCGAGGCAGGGGTTGGACATGGATCCAACCACGAATGATCTGGAGCGGCAGCAAGCAGAGGCGGCTGCGCTGGGGTCGGGGCAGGCGGTTGCCCTTACCGGAATCCCCATCGTCCTTGCCGTGGGGCTCCTGTTTATTGGACTGATGACCTTTCTTTACTTCCAGAACCCCACCGGTTTGATGAGGCGCCAGGCCCTTACCGCGTATATCATGCTGACGCCGACTTTTCTCCTCCTTGTCGGTTTCATGTATTACCCGGCGATTGCAGGACTCTTTGCCGGATTTACCGAATGGGAGGAAGGTCAACGACAACGGTTCATCGGGTTGGATAACTTTACACGAATGCTTTCCGACCCCTTCATGCGTGTGGGTGCCTGGAATCAGTTTCTCCTTCTCGTGACCGGGGTTTTGAAGGCGACAATCGTTCCGCTCATCGTCGCTGAATTGGTTTTTTACCTCAAGAGCCGCAAGCTTCAGTTCTTCTTCCGCACGGGGTTTCTCGTGCCATTGGTCGTCCCTGCCATGGTGGCACTGCTGATTTGGGCATTTGTCTATGATCCCCAGACTGGTGTGCTGAATGCGACACTCAGGGCGGTGGGCCTGGAAAGTTGGCAACGTTCATGGCTTGGCGAGCCCAATCTGGCCCTGCCCTCGATCATTTTCCTCGGCTTCCCATGGATTGGTGCCTTCGGTTTCCTGATCTATCTCGTTGGCTTGATGAATATACCCACGTCGGTGATTGATGCGTCCCGGATGGAGTGTCGCTCCACGTGGCAAAGGATTCTTTACGTGGATATTCCCCTTCTCAAGGGGCAGACGAGGTTACTGATCATCCTGGCGATGATCGGCACGCTTCAGGACTTCCAGACGATTCTGATCCTGACCCAGGGTGGTCCGGGAACAAGTACGATGATTCCGGCCCTTCACATGTTTTATGGTGCCTTCCGGTTTGATCACTTTGGGTATGCATCGGCAATTGGTGTGGTGCTTTTTGCGGTGATCCTGCTGCTAACGATGGCCTGCTTCAAGTTCCTCAAGACGGAGGAAACCTGATGCGCACCAGCCACTGGAAGTCCACAATCCGTGATCCCCGCCAACTGGTTGTCATCGCCATTCTTATGGCGTTGCTCGTTATAGCCCTGGTTCCTTTCATTGTGACGATCCTGGTTTCCCAGAAGACCAATGCGGAAATATACAGCAATCTCTGGTCGCTGCCGACGCAACTGCGTCTGGATTATTATACAGATGCCTACAATGCCCTGTTTCCCTATATGTGGAACAGCCTGATTGTGTGTGTGATCACCGTCGGTGGTGTGATCACCCTCGCCTCGTTGTCCGGATATGTTTTTGCCCGGCTTCATTTTGCGGGCAAGAACCTGCTGTTTATGCTGCTGCTGGCCCTCATGATGGTACCCGGAATCCTGACGCTGGTGCCTGCCTTCAAGTGGATCCAGGGGATTCCACTTGCCGGCGGAAATGACATCATTGGGC
>JAFIGB010000077.1 GCA_020831705.1 Candidatus Sumerlaeia bacterium
GTACACGTCGGCCCCCGTGAAGGCGTAAACGTTCCCGACGTGGAGGCCCTCCGCGCTGGGATACGGGAACATCATCAGCACATAATAGGGATTTTCCGCCTTGGCGAGGTCGATTTCGTTGGTTTGGTTTTCCTCCCACCAGCGCTGCCACTTCTTTTCCACCACCGTGGGATCATAAACCTGGTTCGCCATGTTTTCCAATTCCTTGCCTGGGTATTACCTCGGTCCGCCCATTTTTGGGCAGGAATGATCACTTGGCCCGGTGCCGCCGGGGGGGCAAGGGGAAGGAACGCCATCCGCCGCACTTGCCTCCCTTCAAAGGGCAAATTTCATTCCCTGCCATGGTCCATCAACTCCCGTTCCGTGAACTGGAGAAAAGCACCGTCCGCATGGGCAAAACACTGATGCAGACGCTTCGTAAATCGCCGCGCCAGCATTCCCCGCGTCATCATGCATGTCAGCGGCACCAGCGCCACATTCAGGAGGATGATCCAGGGAATCATCCAGTCCCGGACGACATCAAGGTTCACCACCACGATCCATGCAGCCACTTCAATGAAGAAAAGGCCAACAAGGATACTGATCCAAATGACCGGAAGCACCAGGATCCTCCCGAAGTAATTCTCCCAGCATGTCTTTCCATCCCAAACCCTGATAATATGCGTGAGGACACCATTGCGAATGCGGTCCATGTGAAGAACCCAGTCAAACTGAACCAGTTCCCAGCTCAACCAGATGGCAAGAATGCCGCCCATCCAGTGATGAGGTCTCGAGAACGACACCCAGCCATCTCCCCAAAGAAGAACAATACCCGTATAGACGGTAAGAGTAAGCATCGTCAACATCAAAAATTTTATGAGGAGCATACCGGGACGCTCCTCCCGCTCCTCAAGATAGACCGCCTCGAGTATTGTTCTCCCGGAGGCACCTGCCAGCCACAAGTCGCGGACGACCCCATGGTGATATCCAAAGGGGAGAAAACAGGACGCCACGCCCTTCGGCATTTCATGGCCTCCAAGTTTTCTTCCCTTTGTGATCTCAATGTATAGAAAAATACTGATGGGTATCAACGGAACAAATAACCCAATAATTCCACTAAAAACGTAAAGCATCAGGAGAATCAGGGCAACACCGACGAAAGACAACGCAATCTTTCGCCACCTGATTCCCGCAAATCGATCGACAAATCCACGGCGACGCAGGTGCTGGCGTCTATACCAGAAAGCCTCGTAGATCGGATTTTCCTCCACCAGTTTCAGAAAGGGATCCAGGCGCCACAATCGCCGCGGAATGGCTGCCCTGAAGGCGGTCTGGCATTCTTTCCCATCCATCTTCGCCCTCCCCGTCAGGCGGAATGACTCCCCGCAGCCCCCGGCCGCCATTTGTCCAAATCCGGATCCTCAAAAATCTGTGTGGCCAGAAAGAAAGGAAAGGCCTGGTCGGCACGCTGCCGGTAAATCTCCATCCGTCGAATCAATTTGGCAAGATAGGCCCTGCGAGCAAGACAGGAAATGACCAGCAGCACAACAAGGTTCATACACACCAGCCACGGAATGGCAGCCCCGGATACGCTCAATACCCCAACGAGGTAATACCAGATCCCAACTTCCATCAAAATGAGGAAGAGCATAATGGGTATCCAGACAACCGCCTGGAGAAAACCTACCCAGAACGTGTGCCCCACGGCTGATTTTCCCTCCCACATGTATAGCAGTGGCGCGATGGTGTCATTGAAAATGGTATCCATTCTGCTCACCCAGGAAACCATGGTAATCTCCCATGCTGACCAGAGAACGAGCACGACCCCAAGCATGTGATGGGGGCGGAGCAGGGCAACAAGTCCCCCCACCCAAAAGTGAAGGATCAGCAGGTAACCGGTGAGAATGATTAGTGCGAGGAGGGCCACCTTGAGGGGGAAGAACCGGCATCCCCCCACCCTCTTCTCCAGATAGATGGCCTCCAACAGGCTGCGTCCATCCGCGCCACTTTGCCAAAGATCGGTGATTGCGGTGACATGAAATCCCTGACTTCCGAATACCTCCACAAGACTCACTGGAAACGATCCGCCACGATTCTTTCTCGTCCGAAAGGCCTGCTGCAGTATCGGAACCAGTGCCAGGCCGAGCATAGCTCCAAGACACGGAACCCACCCAATGAAAATGAAAACCACAAAGAAGACGAGGGGAATCAGGTAAAAGAGCGAATCCCTGAACGTTCCCCCACTACGGGGGAAGAACCGATGAAGAACTGGATGGAACTTTTTGTATAGACGCTGGCGCCGGAAGACCTCCAGCCAGGTGTTCGTATCCTCAAGGGCCAGGTAGGGATCGAGTCGGCGCATCCATGGGGGAAACAACTTTGGCAGCGATTGCTCCGACATCCGTCGCATGGCGGCCACGCGTTCCTTCTCCCGCTGCAGGGCCTTTTCATCGGTCTCCATGGCCGAGGTCCTTCCCCGGGGACATCAGGTCGCGCACCCGTTGCTTGAGCTCCTTGGGCTGGGGGAAGCCACCATCATCCACCCGCGACCACGCAGTACGACCATCCACCCGAATCACGAAGATCCCCCCATCCCCGGGAACAAGGGCGACCTCGCCAACCTCCCCGTCGAAGGTCACAAGAAGTTCCTGGGCAATCCACGCTGCACGCAACATCCAGCGGCACCTGGTGCAGTACTCAATCTCGATGCGCGGCGATTTCATTTTTGGGAACCCTTGTCTATACCATGGGAATTGCCGACGAGGAAAGCGGGGGCGGCGACCAGTTGCCACCACGCGGGCGGACTTCCACGGCGTGCCAGACATCCAAGCCCATGCCCCCCTTCGGGTGAACGAGGGCACCAATGCTCCATGTCACCCGGAGCTGCCTCCCCGTGAAGCTCCACGGCATCACCGGGGTGATCATCTGGAACTGAATTGCCGCGTTCGGATTCATCTGGGTACCTTCCTCCACCAGTTCCTGCCACACCGCATCCACATCCACCTGCTGCTGATTGTTCCCCGCCGACCACCGAAGCATGACACCGGCGTGCTTGACGACCCAATCGCTTCCCAGGGAGATCACAACAATCCCCTCGAAGGGCTCCCCAGCGATCAATTCATCACTCTGGAGGCGGACCTCCAACATTCCCTCAGCCATCAGAAACCTCCGGCTCCACAAGACTCACCGGCGCAACCCGGAAGCAGAAATTCTCCCTCAGATCCTCGCCGTTTCCATAGAGAAGGCGCACCTGGATAAACCAGTCGACGCGGCAGTTCGGGAGCCTCAGGGAATGCATGGCGCCCTCAGGAATACCCGCCTCCCCCGTCAGCACCAGGCTGTTTCGCGAAACGGGAACATCCTCCATCTCGGCTACCTTCTGATAGACAAATTTATATCGCTTCTCGGTCATGTTGGAGGTCTTCCCGCTTGAGGACGCAGACCTGTTCCAAAGCGATGCCTCCTCGCCCACAAGATAGACCTCCAGTTTCGTCAGCATTCTTTTTCCCGGCTGGCGGACGAAAAAGGAAAACTCCTCACCCGGAGCAACCGGCTCGTGATCTATATCCACTGATATACCCGCATACTTTTCGCCGCGCTTCATCTCCACATAAGCAAGACCGAGCAACCCGATGCCAATGAAGGCAAGCAAGCCCGCCACAAGAATCAAGAGCCAGGTTTGCTCGGTGTTGCCGCCAAAAATACCACCGGCAAGAATCAGCAGGGGAATCAGGATGAACACCCCCCCAAGAATGGCGAAGATAATCACCATCGTGGGGTGAACGTGTTCGGAAGGGAGGGGAATGCGCCCCTTGGAATTGGGCTTTGTCTTCAGCTTCGGGAAATGGGGGTGCTCCGGGAATTCGAAGGCGCCCGGCAGGATCGATCCCGACGGCAGGGGCCGGAATGCATGCCAGCGCAGATACGACAGGTACACAAGAAAGGCCCCACCCAGAAAAAGCATCAATCCCAGAATAAATTCCGGAATCAATCCGATGAGTGTTTCCCGTCGAAGGGCCGACAAAAAAACCGGCACCCCCAATGTAAAAAATGGAAGGGACAAGGTCATCGCCAACACGGCTTGGAAACGCTGTTTTTTTCGCTTCGGTGTTGGCATTCCGACAGTCAATCCGATCAGGAAGGTGGCATGGGGCCAGGGGACCCCCCGGGATCAAATCCCCTGCCCGCAAACTCATGATTATATCCCGGCGGGGCAACCACGATGCCAACCTGAATATTGGAGGCACGCCCCCCAACCGGCCGAACGGTCACCTGAAGAAACCATTCTATCGAACAGAAAACCCCCTTGAATGACCATGGCATGACGGGAGCCATCAGCCGGAACGGGTACTCGGCCACGGTGGGGACGTTCCCCCCCGCCCGACACAATTCAATACGGTGCCCCGGTGGCTGATGTTTCCCCTTTTCGTTACTTGCCCGCCAGAAAAGCGACACGTCAGCCCTGCGAATCCTCCAGGGCGCCTCGCTGGTAAAACGCACCTTTCCCGAAAAGTTCCGACCTGGCTGCAGGACAGCCGCCTCCGTTTCCAACTGAATGTCAATACGGCTCATTCCCGTTCTCTCCTTGCCGAAATCGGGGCGACTCGAAACAGGTGAAGTTCCTTCACGTCGGGGCGGCGTGGTATATCCAGATGCAACTCAATGCCCCACCGAATGGTGCAGGGAAATGTCGAGAAGGAATGCATGGCATGTTGGGGGATGACGATATCACCCTGGAGAATTGGTGCCGAGTTTGACGCCCTCAGGTTGGTCCCCTCCGCAATGGCTGCCAGACAGAACCGGTTGGTGCGCACCACCGTGTGGCTCGATCTGTTCCTGCCCGCTCCGGAGGACTCCGTCCACCGGGCGATTTCCTCGCCGATAAGTGTCAGCCGGGCACTCGTAATGGGGAATTGCCCCTCCTGATAGAGATAGACACGGACCTTCTGGCCGGGCTGAAGCGGCTCGGCGCTGATCTCGACGTGTGTCTTCCCCACCATCAGAATCTTGAGGATCCCATGGCAGGCGGCAATGAACAGGATCAGACCGACAAGAATGAAGATCCCGAAAAAGACCGTCAGAAAAATCCGTTCCACAAGCCCACTTGTTCCTGAGCCGATGAGAATACCGATGGGCACACCCGCAAAGAGGGCCGCACCGACGAGCATGCCGATCACTCTCGTGAAACGGGACTGCTCGCAGTGGAGTTCGATATGGCCCCGGCGTGACCGTGACACACGAACCTTGGGGAACATGGGATGATCCGTAAAGTTCGCGCCGTCATAAAGCAGGGACGTGAGCCTGCTTCGACCCGGAAGGCTGAACCATTTAAGGCCATGGCTGACAAACACAAAAAGGCCAACGACGGCGAAGAGAATACCAAAGAGATATACAGCTGCCGAATCGTCCCCGCGGGTGATCCCAAAGACAAAGGTCAACCCAACCGCGGCCAGGACAAGGCCAACCACGGCTGCAAGAGCGGAGACCGTACCTTCCTGATGAAATCGTTGGGCCACGGTGCTCCTCCGGGGTCATTCCAGCGCAAGAACAACCATGCCACGGGCGGGCACGGCCACCGAGTCACTGAGACTCCCAAGCCGGGAGTTGCCCGCTGCGATTGCGTATGTATATACAGACCAGGTTCCATCGGGCAGCTTGAACGTCCTGTCCCACGCCGCGCCATTGATCAGGACGAGGGCCCTGGACCATGTTTCCCCCTCAAGGTCGCTGCCATCCAGGGAGAAGGCAATGCACGGGCCGCTTGGGCAAAGGTCCTGGTGGAGGACGAGACGGCGCTCGACCTCCTCCCGGTCCGCAAGCCGGAAGACGGGGTGGGCGAGCCGCAACCGGATCATCCCCCGGGTGTAATCGTATAGCTTGGGGAAAAGGGCCTTCCGCCGCCAGTCAATCCGGTTCACGCGGTCGGGGGCATTGTAGCTGTTATGGTGACCGAACTTGCTGCGGCCAAATTCCATCCCCCCATGGAGGAACATCATCCCCTGGCTCACCGCAAGTATTCCGATGGCGAGCATCTGCATCTTGATCTTTTCCTCGGCGGAGGCCTGGGGTGTACAGATGTCTATCTTGTCCCAAAGGGTCAGGTTGTCGTGGCATGTCGCATACTGCACGGCATCGGCGGGCGAATGTGCCCAGTCGTGGATGCCACCCATGATACCGCCAATAACGGCATCGCGATGTGTTCCCGCCTGAATAAACCCCGGCTCGTCCCCATCCGGCGGCCCCTTCAGGGCGTTGCGGAAGTGATCGTTGAAGGCTCCAATGCCCGAGCCTGCAACTGTCCACTTGTCGGTGATCCGCTCAATGCCGGTGCCATCCGGCCCCGTTGCCGCCCATGGCTCCCCGTAGACGAGGAGTGTGGGGTCAAACTTGTGAATTTCATCCCTGACGGCGCACATGGTCTCGAAGTCCACCAGGCCCATGAGGTCGAACCGAAATCCGTCCATCCCGAATTCCTCCGCCCAATAGCGGCAATTCTCAACGATGAAGCGCCTGGCCATCGGTGCCTCGCTTCGAATTTCATTCCCGCACCCGGAACCATTCCAGTAGCTTCCGTCACGGTGCCTGCGGTGGTAATATCCGGGGACCATCCTTTCAAATCCAGCCGCGGCTGCGGTGTGGTTATAGACAACATCAAGGATGACACGGATGCCCGCCTCATGGAAGGCCATGACCATTTCCTTCAACTCGCGAATCCGCAACTCGTCGCGCGGGTTGCTTGCATACCAGCCCTCGGGTGAGCTGAAATTGACCGGCATGTACCCCCAGTCGTAAAACTCCTCGTGTTCCTTGTTGTCAAAGTCCTGCAATGGAAGCACCTGGACATGGGTCACGCCCAGTTCCACCAGATGGTCAATGCAGGTTTTCAATCTCGAATCCGGCGAGACCGTGCCCCGCATGGCAGCACCGAGGTACTTCCCCCGTTTTTCATCGGCAACGCCGGAGCTGGGATCGATTGTGAAGTCCCGCACATGGAATTCCCACACCACCGCATCGGTCGGGCGGCCGCTGAAGGGGGGGCGCTTGTGCTCGCGGAATCCGGGCGGATCTGTCCGCCGCAGATCAATAATTCT
>JAFIGB010000083.1 GCA_020831705.1 Candidatus Sumerlaeia bacterium
GAAGCATTTCTCTCCGTCAGCGAGGGACTTCCTGCCCTGGTCGCTGAATTGCCCAACCCGGTGCCGGTCGGTGCGATCGGAAGCAGCACGGAACTTCCCGGTGGTATCACCATCGAGGTGGAGGACGGGGAACTTGATCCATCAAGCCCGTGGGAGGCGGTGCTTTCATTGGGGAGCCCTGACAACGGAATAGACATCAGGACCGTTTCGCTGGACGACACAATTTCCCTTCCCGGAGGTGGGAAAAAAAAGGCCGGGGATTGCCTCCGGGAGGGCCGTGTTCCCGCTCCCGTTCGCCGCGATGTCCTCGGAATTTATGTGAATGGGAAACTTCAATGGATTCCAGGCCTGCGTCAGTCCAACGATTCCATCTTCAGTCATGACACAGAAGGACACCACATCGGGATCATTATCACACGGGACGGAATGCCTTTATAGACATCTACTCAAAGAGGGCGGTGCCGACGCGGACGATTGTCGCGCCCTCCTCGATGGCAACCTCAAAGTCCCCCGTCATGCCCATGGAAAGGTGGGGAAGGGGGTGACCCGTTTCCGCAACAAGATCGTCGCGAAGTTTGCGGAGCGCCCGAAAGACGGGACGTGAATCCTCGGCGTTATCGGAGTAGGGAGCCATGGTCATGAGACCGCAAACATCGAGGCGCTCCAATGCGATCGCTTTTTTCAGGAAATCCACCGCTTCCGTGGTCCCCGCGCCGTGCTTTTGTTCCTCGCCGGCGATGTTGAACTGGAGGAGTGTCTTGACGGGGGGAAGTTTCGGCTCGCGATTCCATGCCTTCTCAACCGCCTCGGCAACCTTCATGTCCTCCACCGAATGGATCCACGCCACGTTCCCCACGAGATACTTGGCATTTTTCGACTGAATGGCGCCGATGAAATGCCAGTCGATGGGGAGGGCAAGGGCGGGAACACGATCGCGCACCTCCTGCGGGCGGTTTTCGCCAAAACTCCGGAGGCCGAGGCGATGAAGTTCCACCAGTTCCTCAAGGGGACGCTTCTTCGTCACCGCAAGGAGCAGCACCTTGTCGCGCTCACGACCAGCCCGCTGGCAGGCAGCGGCAACACGCTCCTCCACCCGCCGGAGATTGTCTGCAAGGCGCTCAAGGTTTCGTTCCACGTGCCAGGCTCCCGTCTATTTTTCTAGCCAATGATATTCACCAGACGACCCGGCACGGCAATGACCTTGCGGATCTGTCTGCCGCCCAGGGCCTTCTGGATCTTTTCGTTCGCAAGGGCGATTTTCTCCAGTTCCTCCGCATTCGCCTCGCGGGAAACCATCACCCGGTCCTTGATCTTGCCCTGATGTTGAAGGACGATTTCCACCTCGTCCAGCACGGTCATCTCCGCTTCCCACTTGGGGTATCTGCCTGAGGCCCAAATGCTGTCCTTCTTGCCAAGGGCTTCCCTCCAGATTTCCTCGACGAAGTGGGGGGCGAACGGGGCCAAGGCCAGCACGATGGCTTCACGAATGAAGTCGCTCACCGCATCGGCCGCCTTCGCCGCATTGAACAACTCCATTATCGCAGCAATCGCAGTGTTATAGCTGAGGTTGTCGATGTCCTGCTCCACCTTGCGGATCGTCTGGTGTGTCTTCACACGAAGGGGGCGGGGCAACTCCTCATCGGGAACGATGGGCTGCCCACCCTCAAAGTACCAGGCATGGAGACGGTTGAGGAAGCGCCGCATCCCCTGGATGTCCTTGTCGCGGAAGTCGCCACCCTGGAGGTACGGACCGAGGAACATCAGGTATAGACGAAGGGTGTCGGCGCCGTGCTCGTCCACGTATTCATCGGGGTTGACCACATTGCCGCGGCTCTTGGACATCTTCGCGCCGTCCTTGACGATCAGGCCGTGGGCGCGGAAGACACGGAACGGTTCCGCCGTGTCCTTCATGTCGGGGCGCTCGCCCATGTTCAGGGCACCGGCCTTTTCCAGGGCCATGCAGATGAAGCGTGTATACAGGAGGTGGAGAACGGCGTGTTCGTTGCCGCCGATATAGATGTCCACCGGAAGCCACTTCTTGATCAGTTCCGGGTCGAATGCCTGCTTGTCATCCCCCGTGGAAACGTAGCGGAGATAATACCAGGCCGAGTCGAGGAAGTTGTCCATCACATCGGTTTCACGGCGGTACTTTTTGCCGTCTATCTCGACGTTGACCCAGTCGGGAACATTGGCGAGCGGGCCGCGTCCATCACCGCTGGGACGGAAATCCTGTATGGCCGGCAGCGTTACTGGAAGGTGTTCCTCCGGGACGGGGTGGGGATGACCCTCTTCATCATAGAGGATCGGGATCGGTGGCCCCCAGTAACGCTGCCGGCTAATCCCCCAATCGCGGAGGCGAAACGTGGTCTTGAATTCGCCCAGGCCCTTCTTGTTCAGCCATTCGGTAATGCGTGCCTTGGAGTCGGCAACCTCCAGCCCGTCGAGGGAAACCTCGGTGTTGGAGGAATTGATCAGCTTTCCGGGGCCCGACCAGGCGGCCTTTCCAGCGAGGATCGTCTCGCACAGGCTTTTCCTTCCCTCATCGGTGGCAAGCAGATTCGCTGCTTTCTCCACGCCGGAAACGTCCTCCGGCTTGCCCGACTCCACATCGGGATCAATAATGCACGGCACCTTGAGGCTGAATTTTTGCGCGAAGGCAAAGTCGCGGTGGTCACCGCAGGGCACCGCCATGATCGCCCCGGTTCCGTAGCCCATCATGACGTAATCGGCGATATAGACGGGGATTTCCTCGCCATTGACCGGGTTGATGGCGCGTGCGCCGATATCCAGACCGGTCTTTTCCTTCCCGTCTGCGGTTCGCTCCTCCTGGGAGCGGCCCGCGCATGCCTTGCGATACGCCTCGATGTCCCCCTTTTTGGCAGGGTCGGCGATGGTGTCGACCAGGGGGTGCTCGGGAGCGATGACCATGAAGGTCGCGCCGAAGAGGGTGTCCGGCCGCGTTGTATAGACACGAATGCTGGCATCGTGGTTGGCGACCTTGAAGTCGACCTCCGCGCCGGTGGACTTGCCGATCCAGTTGAGCTGGGCCAGGCGGGTGCGCTCCGACCAGTCGATCCATTCGTGGTTGCCATGAAGCTTCTCGGCAAATTCAGTGATTCGGAAGAACCAGCAGGGCAGCACACGGCGCTGCACCTTGGTCTCGGGGTGACGCTCGCAGGTGCCGTCGGGGTTGACCTGCTCGTCGGCAATGACGGTGCCGCAATCGGGGCAGAAATTGACTTCCTTCTCGTCCCGGTAGGCAAGGCCCGCCTTGTATAGCTGGAGGAAAACCCATTGGGTCCACTTGTAA
>JAFIGB010000095.1 GCA_020831705.1 Candidatus Sumerlaeia bacterium
GGGATCAGGATGGCGATGGAGGCAAACCCGGGAAGCCAGGTGACCCCTTGAAGGTACCCGAGGATCCAGCGGATCGCCCTTCTCACCGAGAAATCACCGCCATAGCCTCCCATACCGCCCAGCATCCACCAGCGATAAAAAAAGACAAACAGGGTGGCCCCCAAAACGGCGGAGAAGAGAATCAGGCCATCCCGCCATCCGGACTTCCATTCCCCCCGTGCAAGAAGCACGAGGGCCACGAACCCCGGAGCGATGAAACCGGATTCCTTTGCAAGACAAGCCAGGAGCGCTGCGAGGGCTGCAAGGCCGGCCCGCCACCAGACTCCCATGGGAAGCAGCACAATCACACAGGCGAGAAGAATGAAAAACGTGGAAAGGAGATCCGTTCGGGCACTGATCCAGGCTGCGGTTCCTCCGGCAGCGGGAGAAAATCCAAAGAACAACCCGGCAGCCACCGCACCGATGCCGCCGTGCCATAATGGCCTCCAGGATTTCCCCATCCCAACCATGAGGAGTTGGAAAAGAATCGCCACAAGGGCGGCACTCAATCCATGGAACACGTTGTTCGACAGATGGTATCCCCAGGGACGGTCCAGCCCCCAAAGAAGATCGTCGATGTAGAAATGAATGCGGGAAAGGGGGCGAAACCATCCCCCGATCCCTGATTGGCCGTGGAGCCAGTCCCCGGTGAAGGATTGAAGAATGGTGCAGGTTGCCGGATCCCCCACCATGCGACCATACCCGACAAACCAGAAGTCATCAGAAGTGAAATGGCTCCCGGGAAGCAGGAGGAGCCATGGGATCATGACCACGAGGAAGACCAGCACGGGAAATCCGGTGATCGTGGACGGCGTTGGGGTGGAATCGCTCATGAATGACTCAGGGCCGGTGATGGAGCCCGAAAAAGTGGCAACGGGGGGAGTTTTCGCATCCGGGAACACGGGGGCAAGAAAGCTCCTCCACCCAATTGGGTGGGGAATTATCAGGAGATTGAAGGCCCGTGGTCAAAACCCTTTGCCCACCAGCGCCTCCGGCGTGAATTTTGCCCGCGGTACGCATTGAGGAGGTATCAAGACCGAATGCCACAACTACCCATCATGCTCTACGGCGAGGATGTGCTGCGCCAAAAAGCCCGGGAAATGGAACCCGACGAGATCAACGACGCCTTTCGCCAATTCGTCATGGACATGGGCGAGACGATGTACGCCGCCTCGGGAATTGGACTCGCCGCCAATCAAGTGGGCGATCTGAGGCGCGTTTTTGTCGTGGATGTGGACCAATTGGGCAAGGAAACCCGCCGCCGGGCGCGGAAGGATCCCTCCCGCCGCAACCTCCACGTCATGATTAACCCGGAAATTATCGAGTCCTCCATCGAGGACGGAGAATACAATGAGGGATGTCTTTCCATCCCCGAGGTGGAAGCGGAAGTCTGGAGGCCCATCGAGGTCAGGGTTCGCTACCGAACGCTGGACTGGGAATTGATGGAAGGTTGGGTGGACGGCATTCTGGCCCGCGTTTTCCAGCATGAGCTTGATCACCTTGATGGGGTGCTCTTCATCGACCACCTCCCCGACCAAGTCCGGAAGGGCTTCGCCGGTGCCCTCAACAAGATCAAGAAATCGGCGTCCGAGACACGCCAACCCTCGTCCCTCGCATCTGCGGGAAAGGATTCTGAACAGAAATAATGGACGAAAAAGACACCGTAATGCTGAACCTCCGCAAGCGCCGCAATCTCGGCATTGCCCTCCTCGTTGGCGGGGTCGTTCCGATGATTGCCCTGATGATCTATATTGTGGTCGTGGGCACACCCGGCATGATGGTCATCGTTGCCACCGTTGCCAGCTGGCTGGTTTTCTTTGCCGGCAAAACCATCATGAAGACCGCCACGCTTGCCAGCGCCCGCGAGGAACGCTCACGGCTTTCAGCGGACCCGTCCCCACCCGCATCCCATTGACCCACGGTCGGCCACCGGCCCATTGTTCTTCCATTCCAATGTTGGGAGACACCCGGAGCCATGGCTGAAACTGAAAAACTTCTCGAATTCGCCCGCGAAATAACCCACGAGGCGGGGCGCCTCACCCTCGGCTACTTCGACCGCACCCTTGAAATCATCGACAAGGCGGATGGATCCCCCGTGACCATCGCCGACCGCGAGGCGGAAGCCTATATACGCCGCGCCATTGAAAGCCGGTTCCCAGATCACGGGATATACGGCGAGGAACACGGCGTGAAGGATCCCGCGCCGGGGTGTTCCTGGACCTGGTATATCGACCCCATCGATGGCACGAAGTCCTTCATCCACGGGGTCCCCCTGTATAGCAATCTACTCGCTGCCCGTTGCGAGGACCGCACCGTGGTCGGTGTCATTGGCCTCCCGGCCCTCGGCCAGCAAATGTCGGCTGCGGAGGGGATGGGATGCACCCTCAACGGACGCCGTGTTTCCGTCTCCAAGGTGTCCGACTTAAGCCGGGCCGTCCTGCTGACATCCTCGGCGGATTACCTGGAAACCCGCGCACCCGGTCAGGGATGGCGAACCATCTGGAAAAACTGCAAATTCAACCGCTCATGGGGCGATGGATATGGGTACATGCTGGTTGCCTCGGGTCGTGCCGAGGGAATGATCGACCCCATCATTGAGCCCTACGACGTGGCTCCCATGCCGATTATCCTCAAGGAGGCCGGTGGGCACTTCTTCGACTGGAGAGGGCGTAACAGTATTACTGGCGGAGCGGCGGTTGGGTGCAATGCAGCCCTCAAGGATGAAATACTCAGGGCCGTTTCCGAGGGATTGGACTAATCGGGGAGGGATTATTCCTCCTCGTCGCCGTCCTCGGTCTTTTGCCCTCCCCCGTCACCACGGGAGGAATCCACCCACTCGTCCAGACCGTAAGCAGCGAGCTTGCGCTGGAGGGTGCTCCGTGAGATGCCCAGCTTCTGGGCGCAATGGGTCTTGTTGAAATTCAACTGGCGAATGACCACACGAAGGTAACGCTTCTCCATTTCCTCCAGGCTCAGGATTTCCTCGCCACGATCGACCTCGGTGGTTGCCTTGTTGATTTCCTGGCTGGCTGGCGAGGCCAGTCTGGCCCGGGGCACGGAAATCGGGCCTGCAGATCCACGGGAGGACTCCGTCAGGTCCGGGTACTGGAAGCAATATCGCTGGAGGGCATCGTGGTCGGCCTGTATTTTGTCCGAGTCCGTCAGGATGATCAGACGCTCAACCATGTTTTTTAATTCACGGACATTTCCCGGCCAGCGGTAATCACGAAAGAAGGCAAGCACCTCCTCGGAAAATCCGGAGACCTTCTTCCCCAGCTCGATGCACTTTTCCTGAAGAAAAAGATTCGCCAGCCGCTCGATGTCCTCGGGATGCTCCCGAAGGGGCGGCATGTGCATCGTCATTACGGCGAGACGGAAGTAAAGATCCTCGCGAAATTCCTTTCTTGCGACCATTTTTTGGAGATCCCTGTTCGTCGCCGCGACGACACGAATGTCCACCTGCCGTGGTTTTTCGCCACCGATGCGGGTGATGGTGCGATCCTCCAGAATTCGGAGGAGCTTCGGCTGGACGAGGATGTCCAGCTCTCCAATTTCATCGAGGAAAATCGTTCCGCCATCAGCGAGCTCGAAGAGACCCTTGCGGGTGATCTTCGCGTCGGTGAACGCACCACGTTCATGGCCGAAAAGTTCCGCCTCAATGAGGGAACGGGGAATGGCCGAGCAATTGACCTTGATCAGGGGCTGGTCCCGGCGGGAGCTCATCTCGTGAATGGTCTGGGCGACCATTTCCTTGCCGGTTCCGCTTTCACCGGTAATGAGGACCGGTGTGCTGGGCGTGGCTGCGATGCGGTCAATGAGCAGGTTGACCTCGCAAATTTCCGGCGAGGAACCAACAAGCCGCTTGCTGGCGGGAAGCCGGGGGGTCGTGCGCTCGGACGCCACCCGGGAAATCATATTTTTCCGGGAACTCAGCGCCTGATTGACGACGTGTTGAAGTGTATCGGCCGTGAAGGGCTTTGTCAGGTAATCAAAGGCACCATTACGTGTGGCGGAAACAGCAGTTTCGACAGAAAGATCCCCGGTGATAATAATGACATGGAGATGGGGATCGCGGGCGATCAATTCGGAAAGGATCTGGTCTCCCCGACCATCAGGAAGGTGCACATCGAGAAGCACGATCTCGACATTATTTTCCTCCATGATGCTGTAGAGCCCCTGAATGGTGCGCGAGGTAAAGACCTTATGCCCCGCCCGCTCAAGCAGTTGGCGAAAAAGTTCCCTGATTCCATTGTCGTCATCCACCACCACTAGACTGGCCATTTAGTGGATAAGCTCCTCGTATTTCTGATTCCAGGTGTCCATGGACCAAGAGAGGAAATGGAAAGACAAGTCCTTCAATTCCGCCCTTTATCAATGGTCACCGATATAAGTCTCCGAAAGTCGCGCCCCTGTTCGCAAGGGGTTTTCAAGAAATCAGGCGCGGCGAGGTTGCCCTTGTCCACAGGGCTCAAATCCATGACTAACTAGGCACATGGAAAAGTTGCGGAACCCACCAAAGCACCACCTTCCAATCGCCACCAATCCGGTGGCAGGGTGGGAACTGCTCACCCTGGGATTCATTATCCTTGTTGGCTTGGCGGCAAGACTTCTCCTCCTCCCCCATGTTCCCGGGCTTTGGTACGACGAGGCCATTAACGGTCTCGATGCACTGAAGATTCTTCGCGATCCCGGCCTTCCCATCTTCTTCGACACCAACAATCACATGCGTGAGCCAATGTTCATGTACCTTGAGTTGATCGGGGTACTTCTTGGCGGAACATCGGCCATGGCCCTCCGGTCGGTGAGCCTCGTCATTGGCGTGGTGACCATTCCGGTGGTATGGTGGTTGGTGAGGGAATGGAAGGGTGCCCCGGAGGCTCTTCTTGCAGCGGCAATTCTTGCAACACTTCGTTGGCATGTGATCTTTTCCTGTCTTGCCTTTCGGACGATCCTTGCTCCCCTCTTCATGGCCCTCGCGGCGATTTTTTTCCTCCGTCTACTCAGACGCGGAACCTGGCTTGATGCCATCCTTTGGGGGGCCGCCCTTGGAGCCGGGGCGTACACCTACCTCGCGTTTCGCCTTGTTCCGCTGATTTTCCTGCCGCCGATGATTATGGAAATCGTTCGGCGGTGGCGGCAGACACCAGATGCCGGGAAGGCACTTCTCGCCCGTTACGGCGCCATGGTCGCCACGGCCTTCCTGATTTTTCTTCCCCTGGGAATCAATTACCTCCTCAATCCCCAGCATTTTACCGGCAGGGGGGACGAGGTCAGCCTCTTCCAGCGGGATGACCGTCTATCCATGATCACCGCCCAGGCCCGTGATGTGGCGCTGATGCCGATGTTGCGTGGGGATCATGAGGGAAAACATAATGTCCCGGGACCACCATCATTCCTCCAGCTGACGGTCACCCCTCCCGAAGTCACCACCGAGATGTGGGATCTTGAACGCCAGTTCGCTTCCATGGAAGGCCGCCCCCAGATGGACCCCCATGGCACGGGTGCACCCGTGTTTGGTCTGGCGATGGGACTGGTGTTTTATGTTGGGTTCGTATTGTTGTTGGTGACCTCTCTGAAAAATACGTTATCGATGCTTGTTGTCAGTTGGTTGATAGTGGGATCACTGGCTTCGATCCTGAGCTTTGGTGCTCCCAACATGCTGCGACTCCTGATCCTGGTCCCGGCGGTCATCATGGTCCTTGTGGCTGGATTTGTTGCCCTTGGAGGAGTCGCCGGCACTTTATTTCATAAGTGGTTTACAACCAGCAGGAGCCGTCAGGTCGCCACCGTCGGACTGCTCGTTTTTGTGGGAGGAAGCCATTTGATTCGCGAGGCGAGGCTACTCGTCCATTGGCCACAACATTCCATGGTCACCAGTCGATTTAATCTGGAGATGGCAGATCTGGGGGATTTTCTTCGCCAGCAGGACGATCGTCTTCCCGTGCTCCTCCCCGGTCCCCTCCATCCTCCTGCACCGACACTTGCCTTCCTTGCCGATGGTTATGAGTTCACCACCACCCCACCGCCCGACACCGGGGAATGGTGGGAGTTGAGAACCCATCGCCCATTCCCGCCGCTTCAGGCCATTGGGGAGCCGGTTTTCCCTGAACGAAGCCTAAGAATCAACCATCCGGCGGGGATTCCTTTTGCGGACCTGGTTCTCGTTCGAAAAAGGTCGTTGCCAATAAATGAGGAGGACGACTGATGGCTGAACCCCTGCTCGCAGGCCAATCCGAACGACTCGAGTCCCTCGATGTATTCCGTGGCATTACCATCGCCGCCATGGTTCTCGTCAACAACCCGGGAAGTTGGGCGCATATATACCCACCCCTGGCCCATGCCCAGTGGGATGGCTGGACGCCCACTGATTTCATCTTTCCCTTTTTCCTTTTCATTGTCGGCGTGGCGATGACCTTTTCCTTCGACAAGCGTCTGGCCCGGGGGGACACGAAGCTCCAACTCTTCGGCCAGGTCGTGCGGCGATCGATCATCCTCTTCCTCCTGGGTATGATCCTCACCGGCTTTCCAAATTTCCGCCTCATAACTCCATACATACTGATTATTGTTGGGCTGCCGTTTATCTATACAGGGAACAGGGTGTTCAGTCGTGGTGCCGACCCCGCAGAATTCAGGCGCAAGATCATCGGCTGGTGTATTGCGGGTGCCGGGGTTCTTTGGTTTCTCCTCGATCTCGGGCACTTCAATGCGCCGACCCGCGTGAGTAGTTTCGCGTATATGTTCCCGCTGACAAATGACCTCAATGGAAGCATCATCCGTATTCCCGGAGTTCTCCAGCGCATTGCCCTTTGCTACCTTGTTGCCTCGATCATTGTCCTGAACTGTGGTCTGTTTGGTCGGATTGCCTGGACACTGGTCCTCATCAATATCTACTGGCTGATCCTGCGCTACATCCCCGTTCCCGGCGGATATGTCCTCGGCGACGGCGGTGGCAGGCCCGATCCCCCGGCGGATGCCCCCTTCCCTGGAACCCTCATCGACTGGCTGGATGTCAAGCTCCTGGGCCAGCATCTATACAGCTTCCGCCCCGACCCCGAGGGCATCCTCAGCACCATCCCCGCCATCGCAACGACGGTCTCGGGGGTGCTTACCGGGCACATCCTTCGTATCAAGCAGGACAAGCGCATCATCGCCGCCCTCCTCCTGATCCTTGGGAATGCCCTCATTATCATTGGGGCCTGCATGGATCTGTATTTCCCCATCAACAAGAAGAACTGGTCCAGCAGTTACGTCGTATTCACCACGGGATGGGGCATGGCCATCTTCGCCGTGTGCTACTACCTGAATGACATCAAGGGCTGGCGGAAGTGGTCGTATCCCTTTCTTGTCTTTGGAACCAACGCCATCCTCGTGTTCTTTGCCTCGGGCATCATGGCCAGGGTTCTGAGCATGATTCGATTTGAGGTTGATGGCAGCATGACAACACTTCGGAGCTGGATATACGGTTTCTTCATTCGGAGCTTCGGCACCGAGCGGCCCGACGGCACCATGGTGAGCGATGTCAATTCATCCCTGGCATTCGCCCTTGTCTATATAGCTCTCTGGTTTTTCATCACCTGGCCGCTTTTCCTGAAGCGGATCTTCCTGAAGGTCTGACGGGGTGGGAAGATACGGACTTGTTGCCGGACTCCTCGCCGGGTTGTTCCTCGGCATGTGGTTTTCCTATGATGTCCAACCACGAGTCGTCAGGAGCGTCTTCAATCGTCCCGGTTATGTGGTCCATGTGGTCCGCGCCATTCCGGCGGTTGCCACCGGTTCCGTTCCCAACGGCCACGAGTACGTCGCACGGTTTGGGCTGGAAAGGACGATTCAGCGCAAATCCATCAGCGATTCAGTCATCGAGCAATTGACCGCACCGCTCATCCGCAGGGTCACGGGAAGGCTGGCCGGTTGCCTCGTCATGGGAGGTGTTCTGGGAAGTTTTGGTGGCTGGTTTGTGGGGACCTACTGGGAGAAGCAGAAACGGAGGGGACGCAGACGCCGCGGCCGCAGGAAACCAGCGCGGCGGTCTCGGTGAATTACCCCGTTGGCGCCCACTTGATGTTGCAGCCGAGGGAGGGTTTCTGGTCCCCGGGAAGGGGCTTGCCGGCAAGGACGGCGTCAATAGCCGCGCGAAGATCGGCCCCTGTCACCGGAATGTCCGTGTTTGGCCGGCTCCCGTCGAACTGCCCCCGATAGACAAGGCGGTGTTCCCCGTCGAAAAGGAAAAAGTCGGGGGTACATGCCGCACTGAAAGCCCGTGCAACGCCCTGGCTTTCATCATGGAGGTAGGGGAACGTATATCCAACCTTCTCCACCTCCTCGACCATTTTTTCGAAGCTGTCATCGGGGTGGGTGA
Source organism: Candidatus Sumerlaeia bacterium (assembly GCA_020831705.1). Lineage (GTDB taxonomy): Bacteria > Sumerlaeota > Sumerlaeia > SLMS01 > SLMS01 > JAFIGB01. The sequence goes on from JAFIGB010000095.1 coordinate 8,396, forward strand.
TGGCGCTGTTGCTGTTGATTCCGACAACGGCAACACCCCTGGCCTGACAATCCTTCCCGAAGGCAACGAGCCCGTCGTATAGATGCTTCACGTAGGGGCAATGGTTGCACATGAAGATGACAACGAGGGCAGGCGCGGAACGAAAATCCCCGCGCGATACGGTGCGGCCATCAGTGGCCGGGAGAGAGAAATCCGGGCAGGGAGTTCCCAGGGGAATCATCTTCGATGGGGTTAATGCCATGGTGCGGTTCGCCTTGGGAGGGTTTGTACGTGGTTATTCAATGTGCGACAGGCCGGTCAGGCGCTCGTCAAGCATCTGGGATATACGCAACCGCAGCGCTCCTTCGAGGGACTGGTCGGGGCCACGCTCAAGCGCGGCGCGATATTCCTCGAGGGCGCGGGGGTAATCCTGGAAGCGACGGGCGTATATCTCGCCCAGGGCAAATCCCATACGCGCCGAAACTGCGTTGCTCCCAAGTTGGGCCAGGCGCTTCTCAATGGCGGAGGCCACTTCGGTCGCATTCAGGTTCCCCCGATTTGTGTCGCGAATCAGGTGATCGGCAAGCAACCGGGAAGAGTCGGCAAGGAGGGTCGGGGAACTGGTGACGCGAACCACTTCAAGGAGGTGGGGAACCGCATCGACACCTGTTTTCGTTTTCTCGGCGGCCTGCCATGCGTGCAGGCTTACCCATTCGTCGGCGGCCGTTTCCTTGAGCAACTGGATGCGACTCTCAAGGTAGGCGCGGCGTTGACCATTGACGATGTTTGCGGGGTACGAATTCAGGCATCGGCGGAAGGAATCCAGCGCGGCGGGATAATCCTGCAGAACTTCCAGCGATATACGCCCCGATTGAAATTCACAGAAGAACGCCAGGGCCGACCCGGGAGCCAGCGCCCGTGCATTGTCGAAGTGGCGAAGGGCATCATCATAACGTTGTGCGGCAGCGGCATGTTCCGCCCGTTGGAAGAGTTCCACCGCCCGTGTGTGGGGGGAATCCTCCGCTTCGACATTTTCGGAAAGGGAGGCAAGTGCCCGCTCAATCCGGCGGATTTCCGCCAAACTTTGTTCATCCTGGCTTACCATCGAATTCAGCTTCAGAATTTGAAGCTGGTCAATGACCTCGGTCATTGTCCGTGCCCGACTTTCACTCCGCTGCCCCGCCTGACTGGCCGAGGCGGAGACCTGGCGCATCTGGGGCTGGAGGGAATGATGGTATATCCACCCGCCGCCCGGTGCCGTTGTGGACCAGTCGTCCTGTTCGTCTATACTTGCCGCCGCACCGCGATCAAGGCGACCAGCCGGCTGCGGGGTGGGCTCGCCAACGGACAGCGTTCCTGCGTCGGCGACCTCTGTTGCGGTCGATGCCGGTGTCATGGATCCGGTCTGCCCCGATGGGGCGACCTCGGCAACAGAAACGGTATCCCTGGAGGGGGACTCCGCTCCCTGAAATGTCAGGCCAACGAAAAACGCCGCGCCGCAGGCAACGCCCAGACGCACGATCTGACCGGACGGTCCCCCACCAAAGAACACCTGACGCAACCATTCGAGGAATCCGGTGTCCCCTGCGCTGGCTGGCGGCTGAACAGTTTTGACCAACCCTTCCTCGCGAAGCTTGCGCCGCAGGGAAAGATGAATGTTGGACACAAGCGCCTCGTCGAGGGGCTGCGGTTTGTCCGCTTCACAGAGGAGTGTTGAAATCTGCTCCCACCGCGGATCGCAATCGTTGGCGGGTTCCCAGCCCTCGGGCAGGTCCTGATCGTCGGGCTGAAATTCCTGGGGGGACTTGGTCATGGCCGTGCGTACCTTCCTGGCTCAATCGGGAATACTGAGGTTGCCGTCCTCGTCGATGTATTTTTCGAGGAGGAGACGGAGCTTGCGACGCCCCTGAAAAATATTGAACTTCACCGCCCCTTCCGACGTGCCCAGCTGCTCGGCGATCTGCTTGATGCTTTGGTTCTTTACGTCGAAGAGCATCACGGCGGTACGTTGGCGAGGGGGCAACTCGCGGATGGCGGTGTTGACGTGGTCGAGGATTTCCTTCTGAGCCGCTGCTGTTCTTGGGTTCGGATTGCCCCGTGCAGCCAGAGGGAGCGCCTCGTCCTTCACATCATACCCTTCCTCCAGCTCTTCGGTTTGGTTTTTTCTCTTCTTTACGCGAAATGTATTGGTCTGGTTGACGAGGAGGCGCGAGGCCCACTGGGCGAACTTCTTGGGATCCTGCAGCCGGTTGATATGCCGGAAGATCCGGACAAAGCAATCCTGCATGATTTCCTGGGCATCCTCCTCATCACGAACCAGCGAGAAGGACCACCGAAACAGGTCGTCATGAATCATTGTAAAGAGTTCGTCAAACGCCGATGCTTCACCCTGGCGACAGCGCTCAACAAGATCAGCTGGAACGTCGGAAAGTGCCACGAGAGGATCACATGCTCCGGGGGAATCAGATACCCATCTGCAAATCAGATGAGCGCACACCGTGCCAAATTTTCGAAAGAAAGCCGGAAACAGGGGGGAAATATCCCCTTCATACTTCCGGAAGGCGCCTCACCAACCAGGCCGTCAGGTAACCATGAAACACCACAGGCACCTCCCCCACCGGCCCATACCAGTTCAGGATCGCAACAGCCCCCTTCTTCATGGGGATGGCGACCTCTGCTCCGGTGATCAACTCGCCAAACCATTCCCCCATGGAAGGTTCATGGCCGGTGGCCAGCACGACCGAGGAGGCGGGATATTCCTTCAGATGCTCCAGGAAGTCGTTCAGGCTGCCGAATAAATCGAGGGTTTTCGTCACAAGTGGAGGGTGCTGCCATTCCATGGTGGCGGCCACGATTTCCGCCGTTTGCCGTGCACGGACCCGGGGACTTGTGAGATAAACCGAGGGAACAAGGCCCGACGCCTTCAGTTGCAGGGCGATTTGGTGAACACGTTCCCGGCCCTTGTCGGTCAATACCCGCCCTTCATCACTGCATTTGGAGGAATCCTCCAGATCTTCGGCAATTCCATGGCGCATGAGGAGAAGTTGCATTTTCGGCCCTTGATTCCGTGTGTCAAAATTACCCGTCTCAGAATGACGGGCGGAAGTCTTTCCAGGGAGCCAGCAGCTCCTCATCCGTTAAGGAACCGGAGATGAACATCCGCCCTGAGATGGCCTTGTGCAGCCTTGGAAAGGCTGCCCCCAAGCCGGAAGTCAGCGATGAAGGTTCCCGGTATTTCGTAAAATCACGGCTCAACGTGAGGGGAAGACGTGCCCCCCATTCCATCAAAAGCCTGGGCGAGCGAAGATTCCGAATCTCAAAAAGGAGGTGATTGCGGCTCTTCATTCTGGCCACGCCGTCAGGGCCATATCGACGGGTCATCGATCCTCCCCCAATGTGAAGGGCAAGGGCTGCCGGCTCATATTTTTGCGACCATCCCATGCGGGCGGCACGCCAGGAAAGATCGTAATCCTCCCAATATCCCGGCTCAAACAGGGGACAAAGGCCTCCCAATTGAAGGAAGCGACGGCGGTCGTAGAGCGCAGCACCTGCCTGCACGAAAAGACACGGCGAACGGTCATCGGGGTCGCTCCATGCCGGGGTGATGCGACCACCCCTCCAGACAGCACCCATGCAAAGCTGGTTCGGTTTCCCATCATACCATCCCACCGTCTTTGCGGACACGGCAAAGAGATTGCCGGACGGGTCCTCCCGGAAGGCACCATACAGATTTTCGATGAAATCCTGCCGGGCGGAAAGATCGTTGTTCGCCAGAAGGAGATATTTCCCCGTGGCCTTGCGGGCCCCCAGATTCACAGCGCGGGCGAACCCAACATTTTTCGCCAAGGTGAGGAGCCGCGCCTTTGGGAACTGGCTGCGGACGAGATCGCAGCTCCCATCACTGCTGGCATCGTCCACCACGATCAATTCACAGGGAACTCCAGCCGCCCGGGATGCGATCTGCAGGGAGGAAAGACAACGCCCAAGCCATCGTTCCCCATTCCAATTGGGAACAATGATGCTGATGGTGGGTTGATTGGGGCTTGCCGAAGTCATGGCTTTATGGACGGGGGGAGGATTCGACCCTGCCGGGGGAACCTCCCCCTTTGAGCCATGGGGGGAAAGGGAAACCATGGACCCTGCTTAATCAGCCAACGACCGGATCAGGTCAGCAGCGTCGATGACCTTGTCATTATTAAGATCGTAGCGAAGCAAATCGATGATTTCGCTGAAGTTCACCAGGAAATCCCGGATCTGAATTGTCGATGCCGCCTGGGGTGTGGGCGTTGGGCTTACCGTGGGTGTGGGCGACGGGGAACTTGTCGGGGTCGGCGAAGGTGTTGCCGTCTCCGTCGGTGATGGTGACGGCGTCGGTGATGGAATGGCGGTTGGCGTCGGGGTTGTAGGAACATCCGTGGGAGTAGGCGAAACTGTCGGTGTCGGTGACTCCGTTGGGGATGGTGAGGGCGATGGGGTCGGTTCCGGCGTGGCCGTCGGCGTCGGAGTTGGGGGTACGTCCGTGGGAGTGGGAGAAACCGTGGGTGTCGGAGACGGGGACGGCGAAGGAGTAGGGGACGGCGTCGGGGACTCCGTGGGCGTGGGCTCCGGCGTTGCCGAAGGAGTTGGTGACTCCGTCGGAGTCGGGCTGGGGCTGGCGGTGGGCGTCACCGAAGGTGTGGGACTGGGGGTTGGGCTTTCAGTGGGGGAAGGGGAGGGACTTGGGGAGGGGGTGGGTGTTTCCGATGGGCTTGGTGTGGGGGAAGGACTTGCAGTTGGAGGAGGTGGACTTGGACTTGGTGAAGGACTCGGTGTGGGACTGGCACTGGGTGTTGGTGAAGGTGATGGAGATGGGGTTGGACTTGGCGTGGGGCTCGGACTTGGTGTCGGGGAAATGGTCGGCGACGGTGTCGGTGAGGGCGTCGCCGTGGGACTTGGCGTGGGAGGAGGCTTGGGCAGGCCCATCGTCAGGGAACTGTCAAAGGAGATGGGGATCGACGTGCGGAAGTCGTCCGCCAACAATGGCACATCATTTGGCGGTCCAAAGGAAACACGGATGTCGAACGGTGTCACCGGTTCGTCATTGATACGGAACCGCACAATAAAGAGACGAGGCGTGAGGGTGGTGCTCGGTGGTGTGGAACCCGAAAATAGAATATCACGATAAACAACGGGGACGACACCCTTGGGCGGCCCTGGACTGGGGCCACCAAGATCCCCCTCCCTTGGCGGAAGCCAGGTGACGGAATCCGTATTGTAATGAATGCTCAAGGATCCTCCAAGAGGTACAAGTCCCGTTGGATTGTAAGGCACCTCGACGGTGACTTGCAGTTCCGTTCCCGGTTCATAGGGATCACCGCGGGTAATGATCGTCCGCACCAGTGCATGCGGGGGGTGCGGGGTGGGGAGCGGGGTCGGCGTGGCCGCCGGGGTTGGGGTCGGAGTCGGTGTCGCTTCAGGAGTTGGTGTGGGTTCGGCGGTCGGCGTCGGGTCGGGGGGATAGACACCCTCCTTTTCAACCAACCGGTAGATGGCACCGTTATTGAAGCCCAGTGTATAGACTTCGCCACTGTTGTTCCTGCCCATCCCGGCGAACAACGTCCCTCCGGGAGTGAGGGTCGCAATGCGGGTGGAAGTTGCGGCAGGCGGGTCGGCTGTATATTCCAACGCCCAGGCACGCTGGGACACGTAGTCCACGTATAGAAAGTGATCGTGAAGGCGGGGAACTCGGGGCGATTGCCAGACGTGGCCACCCGTCAGCGAGCGAAAAATTTCCGACCATTCGTGGTCAATGAGTGGCAACTCATACAGGGAAGGGTCGCAATCATCGCTGCCGGGAGGAAAACAGACAGCTCCCTCCATGTTGCTCCATCCGTAATTTCCACCGGGCACAACGAGATTGATTTCCTCGCGCTCCTTGGCACCGACATCAACCACAAGCAGATTGCCATCGGGGTCGAAGGTCATCCGCCAGGGATTGCGAAACCCAATGGCAAAAATCTCCCGCCGGGTGTCCGGGTCCGGGCCTTCCTGAAAGAACGGGTTGTCCTCGGGAAGGCGGTAGGCCAACCCATCGTCGGGTGCCGAGTGGACATCCAACCGGAGGATCGACCCGTGGAGCGATGTTGTATTCTGGGCAAGACCGAGGGGATCCTGTCCTGCGGGGTCGGTGTTGGGTACATCCTTGTTCGAACCGCCATCGCCAAGGGCGAGGTACAACATGCCATCAGGGCCAAACTCGATGCTTCCCCCGTTGTGGTCCACCATGGGGCGACCATTGAAAAAGGGCTTGGCGTATTGAAGCAGAACGACTTCCGAAGCGGGATCACTTGAGCTGCTCCCCGGGGAGGATTCCGTGAACCGTGAAAGGCGGGTGGCTCCATAAAGGGGGTCCGTGGTGTCGGTACCATTCTTCCAGTTGTAATGAATATACACAACTCCGTTGGTGGAAATATCAGGATCGAAGGCAAAGCCGTTGAGGGCGAAGTCTCCGGTATCGGCAACACGATCCCTGATATCAAGATAAGTGGAAGTCACCCCGGGAGTTTCAGGATGGAAGACGCGAATGCGGCCCCGTCGTTCGGCAATAAAAAGCCTCCCGGAATCATCCGGCGATTCAAGGAGCTGGACCGGCTGGGTAAGGGTGACTTCGGGCCAGACACGTTCGAACTCAAAACTGTCAGGAATCAACCCGCCATGGGCCACAGAAGTCCCAACAGCAAGGAGCACAAACAGGGGAATGTATAGTTTCAATTCTTTGACCGCCTTGAACCCTAGGCCCCCAGCTTTGAGGGCGTCATACCATCACAAGTATTAAATGACACACGGTTCTGCAAGTCAAGGCCCGTCAATAGATCATCCACTGATTGGAGGGTTGAATTTCCTCCATGGGTTCAAGAAGTGTCACACGAATGGCATCGGCAACGACATAAATCCCGGATCCGGACCAACTGTCCGACAGGTTGATGACCAACCGCCCAAGGGGAGCGGTCACGGTAAGCAGGTCATTCCAACCATCGCCGACATTATTCTGGTCACCCTCGATGGGGACATCCGCTCCGCCGGGGACCTCGACAAGGTAACTGGCATCCTCAGCGTAGTTGTTGTGGTTCACCCAGAATTCCACTTCGTATAGCCCGGCGGGGATGTCCTCAAAGTCCCAGGTCGCCACCGCACTTCCATCACCCGGACCGATGTAGCGCTTGTTCGGCCCGTAATTTTCCCCGAAGGTGCTCAACAACCAGTCGCCCGTGAAGGAAAAACCTGGCTCGTCATTGTCTATCAGGAAACGCCGCCATTCCACGGAGGCCGATGTGGATATGGGCACCGGCTCCTCCCCCTCCACAGCGTCCATAAACGTGGCAACAACAGTGTCACCACCATTCGCATGGAGAACACCGGGGACCGTCGTGTCAGTCACCCGGCGGACTGGTACCGAGCCATGAAAGACACCGGGGGTATCGCTGACCGGCACGGTTACAGTCACCGGATCACCCCCTTCCTGGCGGGAGAAGATCACCTCCAACTCGGTTTCCTCCAAAAGTGCCTCGCCGCTGATCGTTACATTGGCATCACCACCGATAAGAACGGGGTCCTCATCGAACTGAATTTCACCGCCCGGCGAAAGAAGCTGAAAATCCATACGGACGACATCACCGGCGGAGACCGTGGTCGAGCGGGTGCTTGGCCTCAATCCCTCCGTCGTGGCCGTCAAAGTCACCTCGCCAGGTTCAATTTCAAGGATCGCATAAAATCCATCGTAGCTCGTCAGGTAGGGGTAATTGTCGCCCTCGCGGCTGATGACCACATCCAACAGGGGGTCCCCGGAAAATGTCGTTACATTCCCCACGATAATGGCGGTTTGGGGATTATCCTTCCAGGGCATGGCTGGAATTTCCGCAGGCTCGTTGTACGGTCCTGAGAGATATGCCCCGAAAGGCGCTGAACTGTAGGAAAAGACCGTCTGACCAAGGGAGCCCTGGTTGCGTGCCTCGTAAACCTGCCCAATGACATCGCGGGTGGTCACTGACCCGGGGTAAATATGACGCCCTCCATCCCGAGCCATGAAGTCCGCCAGGAGAACCTCAAAGGGGTGCGCCGACCCAATATCCCAGTAAATCTGGGGGACAAGGAAGTCCAAAAGCCGGTTTTCCATCCATCCAAAGGAATCCTGATACCAAACGTAGTGGCTTTCCGTTCCAAATCCCTGATACCCGCCGGGAACGCGATGAGCGATGCCAAAGGGTGCCGCGCTCATCTTGATGTTCGGGTTTACCTCATGAACGGCACCATACAGCCGCCTGAGCTGGCGGCTGATCTGCGAGCGCATCCAGTCGCCCCATTCCTCCCCCGCCGGATTCCCTGCTCCTTCAAACCGGGACACTGAAATCGGATCACGGGAATACTGGGCACCGGGAGTGCGAATGCGATCGAGGTGGATTCCGTCAATGTCATAATTTTCCACAACGTGCATGATCGCCATGCGGGTCCATGCCTCGGCCTGGGGAACGCCAGGGGCGATCCAGACGTAGGCATCTGTGAAAGGTTCCACATTTCCATCATTGTCATGGATGACCCAGCTTTCCTCCGCAAACGGCCCGTTTATATTGTAGCGATGCTGGGGGACGGTATTTGCAGGCGGGATGTTTTGCGCCAGGGTGTGGGTGTTGATGTAGGCGTGAAATTCCAGCCCGTTGGCCCGTGCCTCATCAATGGCGAATTGCAGGGGATCCCATCCCGGGTCGGTCCAGCCGAAAGGTTGGCCCCATGGCTCGTAGGGACTCGGATAAAGGACGTCACATTGCCCACGGATCTGAAAGAAGACCGCGTTGAAGTTATGATTCCGCAGGGTCTGCATGATATTGCGGATGTTGTTTTGTGCCGTGACGCGATTCTGGCTGGGCCACTCAAACCTGCTGACCCATGCTGCGCGAAATTCCGGATCGGCTGCGACACTGATACCAGGCGCAACGAGGAGGCTCATGAGCGCTCCAATAGTCCAAACACCCAAATGATTCTTCACACTCCACCCCCGAAAATGGTCTGGCTGGGAACCGATTATCCCGCGCAATGACGATGCATGGTTCAATCATGGGTTGCCAGTGGTCAACCCCCTTGATGTGCAACAGTGATGAGAAACATATTTTTCCCCGGTGAACACGATATTTTGGATGGAAATACGGAAAATGGTGGATTTCTCCACAATTTATCCGCTTTCACTTGCCACCAGTCCTTGAAACGCTCCAAACTGTGGTCGCCGGATATGAAAAAAGGAGGCAGTCAGATGTTCATGAAGTTGACTGATAACGAATCACAGACTGATGTTTACCTGAACCCTGCCCACATTGTCCGTTTCCTTCCTGATCCATCCAGTGAGGGCACATTGATCTTCCTCACGGCCGATGCAGGCATTGCCCCCCGGGGCGAGGCCCAGATCCTGATGGTCCACGAGCCTGCCGAGGAAATTTACCGCATTATTTCACGCAACGAAAGCCGAACCGCCGGCAGTGGCAAGGCGGGTGCAAACCGGGGCCTTCTCTGAGCCCTTACATAACCCTTCCCAATAGCAACGACCCCGGCAGGAAACCACTTGCCGGGGTCGTTTTTTTTAACACTGGATGGCCTTAAATTCCCGCCGATCAGTCCGAACAGGCAGGACAAGCTCCCTGGCCGCAAGAAGAGGCAGGAGCCGGGGCGGACTCCTTCTTCGTGTCCGACTTTGTTTCTGTCGAGGGTTCCGATTTTGAGGGGGAGGAACCACCGTTCTTGTAGTCGGTAATGTAGAAACCCGACCCCTTGAAAATCAGGCCGGTGCCTCCGTTGAGGAGACGCTTGACGGGGCCCTTCTCCTCGCAAAGACAATTGGAGAGAGCAGGCTCGCTCATTCGTTGGGAGACCTCGAAGGTCTTGCCACAGGCAGTACATTCGTAATCATAAGTGGGCATGGGTCACGGACCTTGCGGATCAAAATGAAACGGAGGCGGCAGTCTTCAAAGCCTCCGCAGGACAGAAGCAAAGAATACTCCAATCTCACACCATGACAAGCAGGAAATAATGCCCCAAGACCATTCCCGCTCCCTGATATCCCTACTCCTCTCCCCCCTTGGGTCCATTCCATATATATTGGTTCGTCCCCAACTCTTCCTCCTAACACTGGGGCCGATCCTGATCAATATACTCCTCTTTGCGGCTCTTTTTGGGCTGTTCACCTGGATACTCGCCCTTCCCTTGGGGGGGCGGATTGATACCGGTTTTCATGAAACAATCGACGGTGGTATCCGCTTGATTGCCCGCATATTTCTCATTGGTTTCAGCCTGCTTGTAAGCCTTGTCGTGTGTTATTTTGCGGCCTCGATCATTGGATCCCCCTTTTACAACCGCATGTCTGAACACACTGAGCGCGAGTGCCTTCACGCGTTCCCTCATTTAAAGGCGGTTAAATCGGACCAACGTGGGCGGTGGATCATCCTGCGCATGATGCGTAATGCGGTGGCCCGTCTCGCCCGGGTACTTCCCATATACCTCATCCTTTTCGCCATCGCCCTCATTCCAATCATTGGGCCACCCGTCGCCACAATCCTCGGGTTTATCAAGACTTCGAGCTTCCTGGCCCTCGATTCCTACAGTTACGCCATGGATCGCCGCGGCATGGGGAACCGGGAGAAGCTCAACTGGCTGCGCAAACACCCAAAATCCACCATGGGGGTGGGGGCCGGATTGCTCCTCATGTTGATTCTTCCCTGCATGATCATCCTCATCCCCTCCCTTGGGGTAGTGGCAGCGACCAGGGAATATTGCCGCCATCTCATTCGGGAGGAACAACGGAGGGCTCTTCCCCCTTCCAAATGACAACCTGGACCTTCCCCTGATGGGTTTCCTGTCCGGTTCCCCTGCGAAGCATTTCCTTCAATCGAATCATTGAGGGCGAATCAGGAACGTACTCGTAAACGACATCCGGCGCACCTCGCCCCTCCTCCACGAGGCGCTGATACTCGCTGACATGACCTTCCAGACTGCTGTCGCGGGTGGAGCGAATCAACGCCACCGCACCATCGATCTCCCCCGCCCTTGATGCCTCCGATTCCAGAACCCCATCGCGGTGCGCCCACCGCAGTTCGAGAAACTCCCAGTCACCATCGCGGGAGAAATAAAACCACGGGCGGGACCCAAAGTGCCAGTTGTCCCCCGCCACAAGTGCGGGCTGATGACGCTCCACATCGGCGTGAAGTGAATTCCAGGGAATGAGCTGATCCCATGGGTTGCTTTCCCGCATCGTCACGGTGTTGAAGCAGGAAAGCGCCACAATCCCCCCGTAGATGAACCCAAGGCCCAGGGCGGGAATTCGTGGAAGCTTCAGATATCCAACAACGAGGATCAGCAACAGCAGCGG
>JAFIGB010000097.1 GCA_020831705.1 Candidatus Sumerlaeia bacterium
CCGCCCGCTTTTCCGAAGCGGCCCTGGTCAAGAAACTGGAGGAGGAGGGAATCGGGCGCCCCTCCACCTACGCATCGATCATCAGCACGATCCAGGATCGCGGGTATGTCTTCCTCAACAAGTCCCGCCAATTGATCCCCACCTTCGTCGCCATGGCAGCAATCAACCTGCTGCGCAAGCACTTCCATGAATACGTGGACCTCAAGTTCACCGCACGGATGGAAGAGGAACTCGACCAGATTGCCGAGGGGAAAATCGAATGGATTCAGCACGTCCGCGCCTTCTTCCGGGGAACACCGGACACCCCCGGGCTGGAGTCGTTGGTGGATTCCAAAGCCAAGACCATTGACTTTCCCGACATCACCCTCGGTGAGGATCCGGAATCCGGCCAGCGCGTGGATATACGCATTGGCAAGTATGGCCCCTATCTCGTTCGGGGCGAAAATGGCAATGGAACGATGGCCAACATCCCCCCGGAAACCGCGCCTGCGGACCTCAGTCTTTCGAAGGCGCTGGAGCTCCTGAATCAAAAGGAGGACGGCCCCCGGAATCTTGGCGTGGACCCGGACTCGGGGCTGGAGGTCTATACAATGGTCGGGCGCTTTGGTGCCTACGTCCAGCTGGGTGAAACGCCCGAGGACAAGAAGGCCCCCAAGCCGCGCCGTTCAAGCCTCGATCCCGGACAACAACCCGACACCATCACCCTCGATGAGGCGCTGGAGCTCCTGAGCTACCCGAAGGAACTTGGCGTCCATCCCGAAACGGGGAAGCCGGTCATTGCCAACAAGGGGCGCTTCGGTCCCTACATTGGCCATGAAAAGGACAACAGGTCGCTCAAAAAAACGGATGTCCTTTCCGAGATGACCCTTGAGCGGGCGCTGGAACTTCTGGCCGAACCGAAGCGTGGTCGCGGCGGTGCATCGAGCAAGTCCGCCCTCAAGGACCTCGGGAAAAACGACAACGATGTGGAAATCAAGGTCATGGAGGGGCGTTACGGTCCCTACGTAACCGATGGAAAAACAAACGCGACCCTTCCCAAGGGGACCGAGCCGGAAGGGGTCACCCTGGAACAGGCCATGGAACTGATCGCTGCCAAGGCGAAGTCCGGTGGTGGGAAAAAGAAGGCCCCCACGAAGGCAAAGCCGAAAGCCAAGGCGAAGGCAAAAGCCAAGAAGGCCTGACCCAATTCCTCTGTATATACGGACCTATCAGCGCCGTCGCCTACCCACGGCGACGGCGTCTGCTTTCCAGGGATCCTCCGGCCAGGGATGCTTCGGATAACGGGCCCTCAACTCCTTGCGAACCTCCGTATAGGTGGTATTCCAAAAGTTCCGCAGGTCCCGGGTCACTTGAACCGGCCGGTAATTCGGGCCGAGAAGGTGCAGCAGTACCGCCACCTTTCCCCGGGCAATGCGCGGGGTATCCTCCATGCCGAAAAGCTCCTGCAGTCTCGCCGCCAGAATCGGTGCTTCGGCGCCGGGTTCCCCGTACTTCAGTTTGATGCGGCTGCCACTTGGCACGGCGATGGACTCGGGAGCGAGATCATCCAACTCCGCTGCCAGCTTCCAACCCAATCGGGCACGAAGCGCCTGCATCAGATTTCCCTCCACCTCACGGACGGTGCGGCACCCCAGGCAGGCCTCGCCCAGCACATCCACCAGTTCCTCCCTTGTATAGCCAGGCCACCCCTCCCCCGGCAGTGCCCTGGAAAGAAAACGTACCCGCTGAACCCAGGGCGCCACGGTCTTGTTGTTAAGGACAAGTTCCTCAATATTTGCCGCAAGGTGGCTGCAAAGGGCCTTCGAGACACCATCGGGATCCTCGGTACCGGGAATCGCAGCCTCGCCCAAAACGAGGCCAAGAAAAAGCGATTGGCGACGGGAGGAAACCTTCCCCGCTTCCGGATCCACACGGTGCACAACCGTCGATTCCAGGTGCTCGGGATGCACTTCGCCAATCCAGGAAGCATCTATACACGAAGCCGTGTTCACCCGGGCCTCCCCGCCACCCCCGGGGGGATCACGAAGCTCCAGCGCCAGGAAAAACCTCCCTCCATGGATGCCCGATTCCGCCTCCAGACGGACTCCCCTGCCGCCCACCATGACACCGCGCCTGGGGTCGTCGGGGCGGGTTGCCACGACACGATCCGGAAAGGCCGCCAGGAGGGCGCGGCGAAGGGCCTCGCTCTTGGGAAGGGCCGGTGAACCTGCATTTTCCATGGGCTCCACGAGCCTTTCAAGATCCGCTGCCACGCGGCGAACGGCCCGCACCGCCCCCTCGTCAAGCTGCCGTGACCCCTCATTGATCATGTCGAGACGTGCCATGAGATCGCATTCCGTAGCGGCAACACCGCTTCCCCGTGAAGACGAATGCAGGATGTCACGTTCCGAGAGAAGGGCGGCAATCATCGCCGCATCCCGTGTATATCCACCGCGGGCACCAGCCATCAGCAAGACACCAAGGCGGGGATGAACGGGAAGACGGGCCAACAGCCGCCCCCGGTCTGTAAGCGCACCTGCACCATCGATGGCCCCGATCAATTGAAGCAGGCTGGAAGCCCGCTGAATCGCTCCCGGGGGAGGCGGCTCGAACCACTCGAATGTTTCGGGATTTGTCACGCCGTACTCCTTGAGGAGAAGCACGGTGGATGCAAGGTCAACGCGATGAAGTTCCGGAGGATCCGATTCCTCCATGGCATGATGCTCCTGCTGGGTCCAAAGGCGAATGCAGGATCCCGGTCCCGTCCTCCCTGCACGGCCCGCGCGTTGGGTGGCGGAATTTTTGGAGATACGCCGCATTTCGAGCCTGTCCAGTCCAAGGCGGGGGTTGTTCACCAGGACGCGGGCCAGGCCCGTGTCTATCACCGCGCGAATTCCATCAATGGTGATCGACGTTTCCGCGATGTTTGTGGCAAGGACAACCTTCCGACGGGCCGCCGGAAGAAGGGCGCGGTCCTGCTGCTCCCCGGATACCGAACTGTGAAGAATCGGAAGCTCCATATCCAAATCCTCGAGCAATCGTGCCGTTTTTCGAATTTCCCCCATGCCGGGTAGGAAGACAAGGATGTCCCCGTCAAGACGCATTTGAATGAGGTCACGAACCGCCGCTGCAGCCAACTCCCAACAGGGCTGCCGCGTGGGTCGTTCCAGATATTGTATATCCACGGGGAAGGGACGTCCCTCAGCCTTGAGGATCGGTGCCTCGCCAAGAAAACGGGAAACCGGAATGGGATCCATGGTTGCCGACATTACAATCACCCGAAGATCCGGCCGGACCGTCCCCTGTATTTCCCGCAGAAGTGCCAGGGCAACATCGCTGTGTATATTCCGCTCGTGGAATTCATCGAGAATGACGCAACCAATTCCCTCCAGAAAGGGATCGTTCTGAATACGGCGGGAAAGAATTCCCTCGGTAATGACCTCGATACGGGTTCGAGGGCCGGATTTCTTCTCAAAACGAATGTGCCAGCCAACCTCCGCACCCGGTGCCCATCCCTGTTCCGAGGCAATACGCATGGCCGCTGCCCGGGTGGCGACGCGGCGCGGTTGGAGCATCACAATCCGGCGGTTCGATTTCCCAAGCCACGTTGCATTGATCAGACCCGGAGGCACCCGCGTGGTTTTCCCCGCCCCGGGAGGCGCGAGTAATACGAGATTGGGGACCGCCTCCAGCGAGGCAACAATTTCCGGAATCAACGGATCAATGGGCAGCGGTGTCATCGGCATCAGCAGGCGTCCTCACGGTACTGATGACCACCGGAGGTCCTGGGGTCAACGCTTCTAAAACGGTGATTCAAGTTTGACATCCTGTTGGGGGGGAAATGAGGATCATGGTGATTTTGAAGGAGGCGCACCCATTTTCCGGGGGATTCAAATGTTCGAGTCGGGTTTTGACCTTCCGGAGGGAAACCACAAATGAAAAAGGTCATCGTTGGAGTTGCACTGGGTGTTCCGCTCCTTCTCGTTTCCGCGGGGTGGCTGATTCAACATGGCGCCATGAGCCGACAATTTTCGGCATCCTACTTTAACGGCATCCTCAACATCAAGAGCCTCACCGAGGCCATCCAAGTTTATTACGCGGAACATGAGGTCGCTCCACCGATGAAACCGATCTCCGACTTCACGTATCTCGGGGAGATACCCGACGGATGGGAGGAACCGTTGTTCACCACCATCGGGGCGCCTGTTGAGATGCAGGTCGGCAGGCCCTACGACACCTTCACGCGCCAACCCATCAGCTATTGGACCGATGGGAACACCGTGATTCTCCAAATGTCAGGACCGGAAAGGGGCTTCCGATTTTCACCCGCCCTTCGTATAGCACAAGGGCATCCGATCACCATGGAAGCCCTGGAGGAGTTCCTGGTTGATCGCTCGCAGGGTTACCGGGCAACGGGTGATTTGATTACCGTCTTCGAGCTTGAATCGGATGGGGAACCGGAGGAGGCACCATGAGTGTCAGGGCCATTTTCTATACATCGCTTGCGGTATTTCTCCTTGGGGTGGTCGGCATGCAACTCGCCCGTTATCCGGAAGTACGCGCACATGTCCAAAGGAGGGATGTCAGGGACCAGATGAATCGCATGCAAATGGCGATCAACTTTTTCAAACAAAACCATGGTCGATATCCCGGCATGATTCCCTTTGAGAAGGGAGACACACCCACTGACATTTGGGAGCGTTCAGGTGCCGAAGGATATTTCAGTATTGATCCTGAAGATTTTACCTCCGAGTTTCTCGACCCCTTCTCCCCCGGTCGAAAGTACCCCCTGACCTTTTACTCCAACGATCATGGCTGGATGATCGTGTCGCCCGGTCCTGATCGCGAGTACCGCATCAAGCCATGGGAGGTCCTCAATGAAGAGTTTGACCCGACCAGCCTCGACATGATCATGAATACCTACGACCCGACAAACGGCACCCGCAGCCCGGGCAACATCTGGCTTCATGAACTCAACAAGGAGCCAATGGAACCATTTGACGCATGAAATCCCGCCCCCCATCCATCCTTCTTGTCCTTCTCGTCGTGATGTCCCTGATCACGGCAATTCGGTCCATCGAGTATATCACCGGGGACATGGGTGCCTTTGACATTATCTTCCGCGAGAAGTATGCATCCATGATGCCCCTTCTCATTACCCATGGGTCGGCGTCGATCCTCGCCCTGGGATTGGGGGCCATTCTCCTGCTTCCCATGACAAGACGCTGGCACCCCCTTCTTCACCGCATGGGAGGCCGTGTCTATCTGGTGGCGGTTCTTGTTGGTGCCTTGACGGGCTTTTTCATGGGGTTGCGGGCCTTTGGCGGGGCGTCAGCGCAGGTGGCCTTCTGCCTGCTGGCGATTCTTTGGATATACACGGGCTGGCGTGCCTATACGGCTGCCCGGAGGAGGGACATTGATTCCCACAGGGCATGGATGATCCGGAATTTCAGCCTGACCTTTGCAGCCGTGACCCTTCGGCTGTATATTCAGGCCCTCCCCCACCTGGGGCTGTATTTTGAACATTGGTATGCCACGGTGGCCTGGCTTTCCTGGACGTTAAACCTGGCCGTGGCGGAACTCATTGTCAGATGGCAGGATGGCACGATCAGGGCCCTGCGGGGGTATTTCAGCGCCCGCTCCCGAGACCCGGTACACCATCAATAAGAACCCGCTGGTTCCCCTTGGCAATCTCGCCAATTTCAACGGCATGAACCATGGACCGCCTCAGAACACGGAGGCTGTCTGCCAGATCCTTTTTCGACACGACGATGCACATGCCGATTCCCATGTTGAAAACACGGTACATTTCCGTGGGATCGACCGGACCAGCTTCCTGAATCTTTTGGAAAATCTCGGGAAGATCCCACTTCTTGGGATCAAGGACGGCATCCACATTCCCGGGAAGGACCCTGTTCAGGTTCCCCGGCAGGCCACCACCGGTGATGTGGGCAACGGCCTTCACTCGGACCTTGCGCAGGAGCTTCATCAGTGGCTTGACGTAAATACAGGTCGGGACGAGGAGTTGTTCGAGCAACTCGACACGCTTGCGCTTGAGCATGCCCTTGCGAAGGAGCACCTTCCGCGCGAGGCTGAAGCCGTTGCTGTGGACTCCCGAGGAGGGAAGCCCGATGACGGCATCACCGGGGCGGACCCTGCTGCCGTCGATAATTTCCGACTTCTCCACGAAGCCCACACCAAAACCGGCCAGGTCAAACCCGCCCTTTGGATAGACACCGGGAAGCTCGGCGGTTTCCCCGCCCACGAGGTCGCAACCTGCCAGATCACACCCCTCGCTGATCCCCTGGAGGATCTCCATTGCCTGGTCCTTGCGGAGTTGATCGGTGGCATAATAATCAAGGAATGCGACCGGCTTCGCCCCGCAGGTAATGATGTCATTGACGACCATGGCAACGAGATCGATGCCGATGGTGTTATAGACACCCAGTTCCTCCGCGACAAGGAGCTTCGTCCCGACACCGTCTGTGGCGAGGACGATCCGGGGCTTGCGGTACTTTCCGGGGACGGGAATCACACCGCCAAATCCCCCGATTGCCGGGTTGATTTTCTTCAGCTTGCTGACAAGTGCGTCGCCCGCGTCTATATCGACACCGGCATCCTTGTAGGTGAGGTTTTTGGCATCCATTGGTGGGTAATGTTCCGGGGAAAATTTATTTGGGGAGGGGGGGATGACGGGACCGGCCCTTCCGGTCCCGTCGGATGAATAATCAGCCCTGCTTGCCCTGATTGGCAACGGCCTCGGCAGCCTTCTTCGCCGCTTCGGGGTCACCAAGGTAGTAGTTCTTGATTGGCTTGAGATTCACGTCCAACTCATAGACGAGGGGAATCCCGGTGGGAATGTTGAGTTCGAGGATCTTTTCCTCCGACATCTTGTCGAGATGCTTGACGAGGGCACGGAGGCTGTTGCCGTGGGCAACGATGAGGACCTTCTGGCCGGTGGTCACCCGCGGGGCAATAACCTGGTCCCAGTAGGGAACGAACCGATCGACGGTTTCCTTGAGGCTTTCCGTGAGGGGAAGCTCATGCTCGAGCAAGTCCTTGTAACGACGGTCCCGTGAGGGATGACGCTCGTCGCCCTCCTCCAGAGGGGGAGGCGGGGTTGCGTAGGACCGGCGCCAGATCTTGACCTGCTCCTCGCCGTGCTTGGCGGCGGTTTCCGCCTTGTTCAGGCCCTGCAACGCGCCGTAATGACGCTCGTTGAGGTGCCAGTCGCGAATGACGGGAACCCACATCTGGTCGAGTTCATCAAGGGCAATCCACATGGTGCGGATGGCACGCTTCAGGACGGAGGTATAGACAAGGTCAAATTCGAAGCCCTCCTCGCGGAGGAGCCTGCCGGCAGTTGCGGCTTCCTTGCGACCCTGATCGGTAAGATCCACATCGGTCCAACCGGTGAATCGATTTTCCAGGTTCCAAGTGCTCTGGCCATGGCGGAGCAGTACGATTTTATACATTGAGAGATCTCCTGGCAAAACGCTTTGCGGGCACCGGTCGACCCTGCCTGGGTGGACGGCGCTGTGTTCCATCCCGCAAGCCGCAACAAGCCTGCTTGTCAATCCCCCCCTCGGGGCAAGCGCATTCCCCGCACCACACACCTTGACATCACGCCGTTCTGGCCCAAACCTTGCCCCGTATGAGGAACAGGCGCCGCAGGTGGATTGCCTCGTCCCCAATTTTGGCGCAAACAACACCCGGAGGACAACCGACATGGCTGTTACTGAGACTACCGAAGCACGCTGCAAGGAAATACTCGAAGAAATCCGCCCCTACATTCAGGCCGACGGCGGCGATGTCGTCTTCAACCGCATCGAGGACGATATTCTCCACATTGAACTTCACGGAGCCTGCGTCGGATGCGCCAGCTCCCTCATGACCCTCAAAATGGGCATCGAGCGCAAGGTCACCGAGGAACTTCCCGAAATCAAGGCCGTCGAAATGGTCTGATCAGGGCCTGAAATCCCCTTAGGCATGACCCGGCACCCGGCTGACATTTCCGTCACGCCGGGTGTCTTTCATTTTGTGCTCCCATCAGAAGGGCATGAACAGGGCGAGAATGAAGGAACTTAGAAGATAATCAAAGACGAGTATGAGAATAAGTGTCAGCACGACACTGTTGGTCGTGGCACGCCCGACACCCGCGGCGCCGCCTGAAGTCCGAAATCCGTAGTAACACCCGGTGAGGGCAATAAGCGTCCCAAAAACCACGGTCTTGGCCAGCCCCCCCATGACATCAGAGACCTTGGCGAACTTCAGCGTCGTGTTGTAGTAGGAAAGCGGGGGAATGTTGAGGGCCAAGTCCGAGACCACCATGCCTGCCAGAAAACCTGTCACCAGGCAGATGGTACAAATGGCCGGCAACATGATCGTCATGGCAATAACCCGGGGTACGCAAAGGTATCGCACGGGATCAACATCCAGAACGTCCATGGCGTCGAGTTGCTCGGTCACCTTCATTGAGCCGATTTCCGCCGTAATCGATGCGGCCACGCGGGCGCCCACCACCATGGCGCAAAAGGCAGGGACCATTTCGCGGGCATTGGCAATAAAGGCAATCCCGGGGACGTAACCTTTCGCCCCGAACTTGATAAGCTGGTAACCGGTCTGGACGACCATGACGAGGCCGACAAAAACACTGGTCAGCATGGCGATGGGGAAGGATTTGACGCCGATCTCGAGACATTGCTGAAAGATCAGGCCACTGCGCCAACGACGGGCGAGGATGCGATAAAATATTTTCCCCATGAAAATGGAGTAGTCGCCCCAAAAGTAAACGATTACAAGCGTCGCACGCCCCAATTTTGCAACGGGGTTGAGAAAAAAATTACTCTGTTGTGGAGGATTCTCCAAAGACATCGAAAATAGCCCTGTGCAACTTGAAAGGCGGCTGTTGACAACACCGGCCACCCGCTTCTTTCCTAGTATTTGACTCCTGATGGGAGGGCCGCAAGAGCCGAGTGAACCTGAGCGACACCGATCAGACGCTTTGAACCGAAAATCACGTGGATTTGAAACCGACGCACCACCAACTTAAATCGAGCCGTAGCAGGGGCCTCTCGCTCTTTGAGCTCCTTGTTGTGCTGACCATTGCTGCAGTTCTCGCAGGACTGGCTTATTTTGCCATGACGAACGTCCTTCACCGGACCAAGCACCAGCGGGTCCTGGAGGAACACCGACTCCTTTCCCGCGCCCTTCAGAATTACTCCCTCGACCATGGGAACATCCCTGCCGCAAGCCAGGGCCTCGCCCCGCTTCTGCGCCCAACGGTCTACATGGCCTCACTCCCACGGGACCCCTTTCAGACGGGGGAAACCTCCTCCTACCTGTATCTGGTTCCAAATCATCGCGAGGTTGCGGCGATTCTCATCAGCCCGGGGCCAGACCAGAAGTTTCACCTCCCCGATGAATTGTGGGAATTCGCCTATTTCCATAATGTGGACCAGAACATGATCCCCGCATCTGTCCGCGCCCGCCATTCGGGACGGGACAATGGTCCCATTGGAACGGCATCAAGCATGTCGCTGGAAGACAATGTCACCCATGAAATCGGGACCAATAAGTCCATGTCAGAATCCCAGATGGCCATCCTGATGACCTATATCAATCTCGGCCAGTATCACCCCGACCGTGGAGCCGAGGGGGACATCATCACCGTGACATATTATTGATCCCTCCGGCCAATCGGACGGAGAAGGCAGCCCGGCAATCGTGACCAAGGGGAGCAAAGGCGACCAGAATCTTTCACTCCGGGTTCTCGACATCCCCGGTCTGTTCCTGCTTTGTTTTGCCCTCCTTGCCATTCTCACTGTTTCCGGCATCCCTGACATCCTTGTCCTTTTCGCCGGGTTTGCGCTCATTCCAGGGGCATTCCTGTCCCGGCGTCCCCAGCCACAAATTTACCTGAAGCTGTGGAACCGCGTGGCGATGGCATTCGTTGGCGCGATGGTGGCCTTCCAGTTCCTTTCCAGCCAACACCCACAACTTGTCCTGATCTATATCTGCCTGTTTCTGTTGATCATGCGCTGGTTCACCCCCCGGGGGACACGGGAGCACCTCCAATCCTGGTGCCTCGCCTCGGTGCTCGTCATGATCGCCTCACTGGAGGGAACCGGCCTTTTTGGCATTTTCCTTTTGGGCGGCTGGGCAACCTCCACCGTGCATCTCCTTCATTTAACAGCGGTCCTTGGGAGCCATCCCGGTAAGGAACCGCAGGATGATAAAGTGGAAAAGGGTTCCCCGGCATGGAGCCTCGCGCCTGCAACCTTCAGGACGCTCCCCACCCTGATCGTGGGAACCTTTGTCATCACCGCGGTCATGATGCTGGTGATTCCACGAACATCCCCTCCCGAGGGAATCTTTCCGCCCGTTCAGGTTATGAGCGACCAGACCAGCAACCTGGTGCAGACCGGTTTTTCCGAGACGATCTCCCTCCGGGATTTAACGGCAATCCACCAGTCCGACGGCATCGCCCTGCGAATCATCAATCCCCCGTTGAGCTTCGATCCCAACCGGGTTCGGTTTCGTGTGTCCACGTTGGATCACTTTGACGGGTGGAATTGGCGCCGAAGTGTGGAATCCCGCCCGGGTTCCGAAGGCACCAAGACCATGGAATCCAGGGACGCCTTTCCATTTTTTGACCAAAGTGGGGAAAACCTGCACTTCTTTTCCGTCCGCCTGGTGAACCATCCCGGCTCGACCATTCCCATCCCCGAAGGTTTCAGGAACTTCAGCGGCCTCCCGACGGATGTCCGCCCCTCCATGGCACCCGATGGACGTGTCACAAACCATGGCCGCCCCATCACCCGCTTCGATGCCTGGGCGACCCATGTACCCCTCGGCCAGTCAAACAGGCTGGTCGCAGGCACACAACTTCTCGAAACCCACCTTTCCATCCCCCCCGAACTGAAGGAACCCATTGCGAATGTTTCCGGATTGATCTCCGGCGGGGAAAACAGCACGGACGAAGAAAAGGCAGATAAAATTCGGGCTCACTTCAGGCGAACCGGCAGCTATACCCTTGATCTGACGGGCATGGCGGACGGTCCCGAGGGCTTGCGGACGTTCCTTCAAAACCCCCGCGGCCATTGCGAGCTATTTGCAACGGCCATGGCCTTGACACTTCGTAGTGAGGGCATCCCCTCAAGGATCGTCACTGGTTATTTTGGCTCGGAGCCGATCACATCCCCCCAGTCGGGATCAGACCGCCAGTGGATGGTGCTTCATCGACATGCCCATGCGTGGGTCGAGGCATGGATTGATGGCGACTGGATCACTTTTGATCCAACACCCGCGCCTGTATTTACATCATCGATTTCATCGAACCTGATCAGCGGCGGCCTGAAGTCATATCTCAGCGGGAGGGCAGAACGTGTCGTTCATTTCATTGAAGGGTATGATCAACAAACCCAACAGGCAATTCTGCTCTCCGCCCGGAAGAAGGTCGCGGGTCATCTCGCCGGGATGCACGACGGAATGTGGAAGCGGATGGGGGCTCGGTTCGTCGTCAATATCCAGGAACCGAGGATCATGGCGATCCTTGCCTTTCTTCTTACGGTCAACCTGGCTGCCTTCTCGATCTATCTGAGAAGGGGAAGAATACGGGCATGGTGGACTGGTCAAAAGGTTGTTGGAAATCCATCGCAGGAAATGCAGGGGCCACGGTTGCTCCGCCAGCTTCTCGTGGCGCTGGGGGATGGTCACCATGCCCCCCCGAGTCCGGGGCTTTCCCCGTCAGGACGACTTTTGGATGCGGCGACCCGGCAGGGGCTACCCACGAGCCATGCCTGTCGTATCGCAGATCTATACGATTTCTGGCGTTTTGGGGATGGGGGACGCGAGGTGGAGCGCCAACTTCGCCGCGAGATTCGGCTGCTTGGAAGAAGGAAGCGCTCCCTGGCTTAGGCCTCGTCCCGTTTTTTATGGAGTGATTCGGCTCGCTTGGCCCGTTCCTCCAACCCATTGAGGACAATGTCCCCCAATCGTTGCCCGGCGCGAACGACTTCCTTGTGGGCATTGACGAGTTCACGGGTCACCTTGGGGGGGATGAGCGACATCACAGCGTTCTCCATCTCACGGCTCACCTCGCAGGTTTTCTCCTTCATTTCCACCGCGAGGCGTTCACACCTTTTTTCCCAGGTGCCGGCGCCGTCATGACTTCCTGAGTGGTCATGATCGGAAGACGGTTCTGTTTCAAACCCGGGGTCTTCGTGCTTTTCTTCGGTCATCATTGATCTCCTTGTTGGGGGGCGATTTCGCCCGGTCCACCAACAGGGAGCATAATGGGTTCCAACCGGGCGCAAGGCAAGTGATCCTTTCTGGATGCGACGTAATTATGGATGAATGTGGACAATTCCGATGTATGGAAAGCTTTACATTATTCCGCGAGGGTGGGGTGCCTTCATCCTTGCACTCCGGTCGACGTGGGACAAAGTGTGACGCGTCTTTACTTCATAAGGAGGCCCGAACAATGGCCCCAAAAACCGATGAAAAAACCAAGGGACACAGCGCCCACACCAAGGAGGCCCAGGATTCGAGGGGGCTTCCCGGCAGGATGCCCCGCGGCATCAAGGTCACCATGCTTGGTGCCGGAAGTTCCTTCACAATTCACCTTGTCAATGACTTCCTGCAAATTCCAGGGCTTGGCAAGTTGGAGATCGCCCTTGTCGATATAGACAAAAAGCGACTGAAGACGATGGAGAAGGTGGTTCGCCTCCTTTTCAGGCAACATGGCGTGGATGACTCGGGAGTAACCGCAACCACCGAACGCCGTGAGGCCCTGAAGGGTTCGGACTACCTGGTGTGCTGCGTCGAGGTGAGCGGAACGGAATGCGTCCGCCACGACAATGATATCCCATTGAAATACGGGCTCGACCAATGCATCGGGGACACCCTCGGCCCGGGTGGTTTGTTCAAGGGATTGCGTACGATTCCCGTCTGGCTGGAGATCCTTCGCGACGCCGAGGAGCTTTGTCCGGAAGCCCTCGTACTGAACTATACAAACCCCATGGCGATGATGTGTCTGGCTGCCGGGCGTGCCAGCTCGATGCAGGTGGTCGGATTGTGCCACTCGGTGCAGGGGACCAGCCACCTTCTGGCCACAAGGGCGGGCGTTCCCATCAAGGAACTCGAATGGGAATGCGCCGGGGTCAATCACCTGGCATGGTTCACGAAGTTGCGCCACAAGGGGAAGGATCTATACCCCCAACTGATCCGAATGGCGGAAAAGGATATCGCCGGCAACCCGGTGAACAAGGACGATGCCGATGACATCGTGCGCAAGGACATGATGATCCACTTTGGAGCCTTCATTACCGAGTCGTCCGGGCACCTTAGCGAATACCTCCCCTACTACCGGAAGCGGAAGGACATCATGAAGAAGTACATTGGACCCGACTATCATGGTGGCTCCTCCTTCTATGCGAACAACTGGCCGAATTGGCGGAAGGGCGCCGATGAGGAACGGGAGAAAATCGTCCGCGGCGAATTGGTCTGGGACAAGCCGCGCTCCTGGGAATACGCCGCATGGATCATCGAGGCGCGGGAAAAGGACTCCCCCTTCCGAATCCATGGAAATGTGATGAACAAGTACCGGGGGGGCGGGCCGCTGATTGACAACCTGCGCCACGACGGGTTGGTCGAGGTCGCATGCATGATTGACCGCAACGGTATCAATCCGACAGCATACGGGCGCCTGCCGGAGCAGATGGCCGCCCTGTGTAACAGCTACCTTGATTACGTTGACCTTGCCGCCAAGGCCGCCATCACCAAGTGCAGGGAAACGGCGATCCATGCCCTCATGCTGGACCCCCTGACAGCGACGGTTTGCTCCCCTGCCGAGATTCGCGCCATGACCCTGGAACTCTTCAAGGCTGAGAAAAAATACCTGCCCGGATTCAAATGACACTGATCGCCCCAAACAGAACACGGAGAAAACCGTGCTGACACCCACTTCGGTCAAGTGGTTGCTCGTACCACTCCTGTTCTGGCTGGGACTCTTTCTTTTCCACGGAGCCTGGATGCACGAACCCCGCATCCAGGCTTCCATGCGTTATCCTGTCAGTTGGTCCTCCGAGATGATCTGGGAATATAAAGGAAACCGCCCTGCTCCCGGGGAGGAATTGATCCTGTTCGGCCGACAGGGGAACCAATACCCGCAAATTGCCGTCACCCTCGTTGCCTACCTTGTCCCGAGGGATGCAGAAGGCCCCCATGGTGACCCGTGGATCGTCCGCCATATTCCCATCACGGATTTCTTTTCCCATGGCTGGATGTCTATTCCTGCGTGGCCCGACGATCATCGCCTTTTTGTCGGCTATCGCCATGAGGAGGGTATCCTGCAGTTTTGGGAGCCCGGCCCCTGGACGAGTGCCGACCTATCCACCATTCCCTGGTTTCGTCCCAAGGATTACCTGCCCCTGCAAAAGTCCGGACGCGAGGAAATGGGGATGGTGGATATACGTCTCCTCCCGGATGGCACTGCCGGGGCCCGTTCCCTGGAAGGGACACCCTGGGAAATTCGCGGGCTGCCAATGCCGCCACTTGCCGCCGTGGTTCTCGGGGGATGGTTGGCGCTCTTCCTGGCTGGATTTCTTGGGAGATCGCACTCGGGACCATTGTGGGCGGTCTGGAACCTCCTTCACCTGACACTTTTCTGGCAGGCGCTCTCCAGCATCGCTCCCTCCCAGTATTTCTGGGTCAGTTGGTTCCAT
>JAFIGB010000104.1 GCA_020831705.1 Candidatus Sumerlaeia bacterium
CAACTCTTCAAATAAGTATCGCTCGTCGTAGTCAATCCCAAACTTCTCGAGCATGATTATGTACTCTTCCCGGAAGCTTAGGCGCTGATGCCGGTGTCCTACGCAGGGCAGTTGATCGAGCACCAGGCGACGCGTCAGCAGGTGGGCATTTTCGATGTCTCCCACATGGGCCAGGTGGTTGTGGCTGGCAACGCCTCCCTTGAATTTCTTCAAAATTCATTTCCATCGGACTTCTCCACGCTGAAGCCGGGTTCCTCCAAATATACATTTCTCCTCAACGACCGGGGAGGGGTGGTCGATGATCTCATCGTCACGGCCCTTCCGGACGGCAAGTTCTTCCTCGTCGTCAACGCCGCCAATCTTTCCCGTGACCTTCACCGACTCGGGGAATTGGCGGCGCGCTTCCCCACCGTTTCCATCGAGAATCACTCCGAAAAGTGGGCGATGATTGCCGTTCAGGGACCAAAGGCGATGGATGTTCTCGACAAGGTCTTCCCCGCAAATCAAGTCACTTGGGGGAATACACCGCCATTTACTCTTCAGGACATGATGTATGAGGGAAGCTGCTGCCAGATTTCAAGGACGGGATATACAGGCGAGCACGGGGCGGAGGTTCTTTGTCCTCCATCGCTTGCGCCACGGATCTGGAAAACCCTTGTCGCTGAAGGCTGCGTGCCCAGTGGCCTGGCGGCCCGTGACAGCCTGCGCCTGGAGGCCGGATATCCCCTCCATGGCAATGATCTTTCCGAGGATATCACACCGGTGGAGGCGGGTCTTTCCTGGGCCATTTCGTGGAACAAGACGGAGGCCTACCCCGGACGCGAAATTCTGGAGGCCCAGAAGAAGGATGGCCCTCCCCGGCGGCGCATCGCCCTGGTTTCCCAAACCCGAAAGCCCTTCCGAAAGGGCGAGGTTGTCACCCACCAAGGCCGCGAAGTTGGCGTGGTCACCAGCGGGGGCTACTCACCGGGACGGGAACGGGGCATTGCCCTGGCATTGGTGGATGGCGCGGAAGCCTCCCACGATGAGTATACAATTCTTTCAGGATCACGAAGTCTGGAATGCAGCAGGTCAAGACTCCCGTTTGTACCCACGGGATTGAAACCCGCCTGATACACGACCGATAAAGGAGCCGACCCAATGGCAAAGGAAAAACTGCTGTACACCGATTCCCATGAATGGATGGAACCGGAGGGGGATGTCCGCCGTGTCGGAATCTCGGAGCATGCCCAGCATTTGCTCGGTGATATTGTCTATACAGATCTCCCCGAGGTGGGCATGAAGGTTGAAAAGGGGGACGAAATCCTCGTGGTGGAATCCCCGAAGGCAGCAGCCGATGTCTATGCACCGGTCAGCGGCGAGATCGTCGAGGTTAATACCGCCCTGGAAAGCGATCCCTCGCTGGTCAACAAGGAACCCCATGATGGCGGCTGGCTCGTCAAGATCAGGCCATTCGATCCCGCCGAGCAGGAAAAGATGATGTCGTGGAATCAATACCAGGATCTGATTGGGGGCTGACATGGCGTATATCCCGCACACGGCGGAAGATACGAAGGCAATGCTTGAGGCCGTCGGGGTGGGCACCATCGACGAGCTTTTCCGCGACATACCGGATGAACTTCTCCTCGATGAGCCTCTCCCGATTCCTTCCATGTTGGAGGACGAGGTCGAACGCTGGTTTCGCAAATGCTCGGAAATGAACCGTGTCTGGCCGCGGGGGCGCTGTTTCCTGGGCGCGGGGGCTTACAGGCACTTCATTCCATCCGCTGCCATCCATCTCGCCTCCCGCGGCGAGTTCATGACCTGCTATACACCGTACCAGGCCGAGGTCAGTCAGGGAACCCTCCAGGTCATCTTCGAATTCCAATCGCACATTTGCGCCCTGACGGGAATGGATGTCGCCAACGCCTCGATGTACGATGGAGCAACCGCACTTGCGGAAGCTTTGACGATGGCCATTAGGGAGAAGCGAATTAACCGCGTCTATCTTCCCCAGTGGCTCCACCCGGCTTACCGATCCGTTTGCGAAACATTCCTTAACGGCCTGAAGGTGGAAATCATCACCCTCCCGACAATCGGATCGCGGACGGACTACACATCGGCACTGGATCATGTGGAACCAGCATCGGCCGTTGTCATTGCCACGCCGAACTGCCTCGGCTCCGTGGAGGATGGATATCTCGCGCGGGAACTGGCCGACAAGGCGGGGGCGCTTCTCGTGGCCTGCTGCAACCCAACCAGCCTTGCCATGCTGGCACCCCCCGGTGATTACGGTGCGGATATCGCCGTCGGCGAGGCGCAACCCCTCGGCATTCCCCTCTCCTTTGGCGGCCCCTACGCGGGCTATTTCGCCTGTCGGGAGAAACTCATTCGCAAAATGCCGGGGCGCATCGTCGGCCAAACGACGGATGACGCGGGAAATCCGGGCTTTGTATTGACGCTTCAAACCCGGGAACAACATATCCGCCGGGACAAGGCAACATCCAATATCTGCACGAACCAGGGACTTTTTGCGCTCATGGCGACTGTCTATATGACGCTGCTCGGGCGTGAGGGCCTGACGGAAGTCGCGGAGACCAGTGCGGTGCGCACCCATCAACTGGCAGACAAAATGGTTGCTGCAGGGCTGGCAAGTCGTTGGGACAACAATGCGATCCATTTCCACGAAACGGTGCTGGAACTTCCCATTGCAGCCAATGACTTCCGCAAGGGCATGAAGGAACATTACGAAATCCTTGCCGGGTATGCGCTGCGCAACTGGTTCCCCGCCCTGCCCAATTCGGATAATCTGCTGCTCTTCAACTGCACCGAGCTGAACAGACCCGATGATCTTGATGGATATATCGAGGCAGCCACGGAAGTCATCGGTGCCCTGCTGGATCATCCCACGTCGAAGTAATAAATTCAAAAGGTACATGTAATCGTGATCAAGGACATTCTTCCTCTTATAGACAAACGTTCCAGCCCCGGCCGACGTGGAGTTCTCCCACCGACCGCAACATCGGAGGAAAGGGCGAAAGTCAGGAGCAGATTCAGCAGTACCATGCTGAGAAAAAAGTCGCCGCCCCTTCCCGAGGTTTCGGAGCTGGATTCTGTACGCCATTTTACCCGCCTTGCCCAACGGAACTACTCCATCGACGGCCAGTTTTATCCCCTTGGCTCCTGCACCATGAAGTACAATCCGAGGGTCAATGAGACGGTCGCCAATCTCCCGGATTTTTCCCGACTTCATCCCATGCAGGTGAAGGAGGATATACAGGGGACGCTTCGTGTCTATCATGAGCTCCAGCAGATTCTCGCGCAGGTCCTTGGCCTTGAGGGTGTCACGCTGGCACCGGCAGCGGGTGCGCAGGGGGAATTTGCCGGGATGGCAATTATTCGTGCCTGGCATGAGGACAACAACACCGGGAGGGACGAGGTTCTTGTTCCCGATGCCGCCCATGGCACCAACCCGGCCTCGGCGGTTATCGCGGGATTCAAGGTGCGCGTGATCAAGTCGGGAAGCAATGGCCAGGTGGACATGGACTCCCTGCGCGAGGCCCTCGGTCCCAAAACCGCCGGGATCATGCTGACCAATCCGAATACCTGCGGGCTCTTCGAGGAAAACATTCTCGAGATATCCCGCCTGGTCCATGAAGCCGGTGGCATGCTGTATTACGACGGTGCCAACATGAATGCCATCGTTGGCCGTTGCAGGCCGGGTGACATGGGCTTTGATGTGGTCCACATGAACCTGCACAAGACGTTTTCCAC
>JAFIGB010000120.1 GCA_020831705.1 Candidatus Sumerlaeia bacterium
AGTTGAAGAGGGCCGTGCGGGCACCGCCAAGGTGAAGGAAGCCGGTCGGTGATGGAGCGAACCTGACTCGGATTTCGGATGAGGTCATCTAATCGTCCTGGATGAATCGTGCGAAGTGGGTTTTCGAATTACTCTTTGGCTGATTTCCGGCTACTCATTTCATCGAGATACTTCTGGAAATCTCCGACATTGTAGCTGATAAAGCAGAAGGCGTGAAACAGGGCGGTATATTCCTCACCCTCCTTGTCGTCCTCCCATTCCTTGTACTGCTCACGTAATGTCGCCAACAATCTCTCTGCCTTCATAGGGGAACACCTCCGTGCCTTTTCGGCGGGATCAAAGTGTCTGTTTTTGATGGGAGGGGCAAGGGGAGTTGCCCCATCGGCAGGCGCTCAACCACCGCGCGCACCGTAACCGTAGCCGTAACCATAACCGTAGTAGGATGAACGGTGGGAGGCTCCGGAGCCACGATGCCGGGCGTTGTAAACGACACCCAGAATGGGGGCCTGAACTTGGTCGAGGACGGAGATGACCTTCGAAAAGGCGTCGATGGGGGTCTTCCCGCGGTCCACGATGAGGCAAATGCCATCGACCGACCGGCTCAGGATCAGGGCGTCCGCAATTCCCGCAACCGGCGGGGAATCAATGATCACCATGTCGTATTGCGTCCGCATGTCATCGAGAAGGTCAGCCATCGTCTGGCTTTCCAGGAGATCGCCCGGTGAGGGGGCGTCGTGGCCTGCCGTCAGAACGAAGAGGTTTTCCACCTCGCTTGTCAGGAGAGCGTCATTGATTTTCTTTTGCCCGGTCAGCACATCGGAAAGCCCCGGTTCCTTCTTCAGGTCGAAGGTCTTGTGGACCACCGGCCGCTTCAGGTCGCCGTCGATGAGGAGAACCTTGTCCCCGCGCAGGGCATGGGAGATGGCCAGGTTGGCCGCGACGGTTGACTTCCCCTCGCGGGGGAAGCTGCTCGTGAACAGGAGCACCTTCGGCGGGCTGCCGGCGGTGGAATACTGCAGGGAGGTGCGCAGGAGCCGGAAGGCCTCCGCCGAGTGGGAGTTGGGATCCATTCCCGTCACCAGGGGGGAATGGCCCTGCTTTCGGCCACCACGGAGAAGTTTCCGCCCGGGAGGACGAAGGAACGGAACCAGCCCCAGCGTGGGGATGCCGAAGCGCTCCTCGATGTAGGCGGGATCCTTTACGGAACGATCAAACTTGTCGATGATCAGCACCATGCCGGTCCCGAGGAAAAGCCCGAACAGGCCAAAGAGAATCAGGGTCTGCATGATTCGCGGCGAGGATTGATATTCAGGAACCCGGGCGGGGCTGAGGATCGTCACCGAGGAGGTGTTGGTATCAACTCCGACGGCAATTTGCTTCGAGCGGGCGAGGAGGGCGGAATAAAGCTCCCGCGAGGAATCCACTTCCCGTTCCAGGACGCGGTATTCAATCATCGCCGCCTGGATGCTTTCCACCAGCGATTCCTGCTCCGAGCGGCGATTTTCGAGGGACTCCAATTCCAACTGGGCGAGACGGGCCTCGGTTTTGAAATCCTCGATCAGACGCTTGGCGCGTTCATTCAACTGCTTGGTCAGGAGGTCGATTTCCCTGTCAAGGCGAAGGACTTCCGGGTGGCGTTCGGTGTCCTCCGCGGCCCTTGCGGCCCGGGAAAATTCCAATTCATCGATGCGCTTGCGCAGGTTGTCGTATTCGGGAACATCCGCCAGCAGGGCGGGCCAAAGGGCTTCATCCAGGGCGGCTTCGTTGCGGGTATTGAGACGGGCGAGCTTTGTCTTTTGCCGCTGAATTTCCGTGCCCAGACTCCGCATCGTTTCGCTGGCGATTTCATAATTTTGCTGGAGGACACGGATGTCCGCGACGCCCTTGTACTGCAGTTGGGCTTCCTCGGCGCGCTTGAGGCGCTCCTCAGCCTCCTGAACCTGCTCGTCGAACCAGATACTTGCCTGCTCCAGGGCGCGACGGTTCTCATCGGCAAGCTCCAGAATGTACTGGTTGGCGAATTCATTGGCAACCTGGGCAGTCAATTCCCGGTTGGTGTCCTGATAGGAAATGGAGATGACCTTGGTTCCGAAGACCTGATTGACGCGAAGGCGTGCGGCAATGGACTCCTCCAATCGCTGGCGATTGGCGATCTCCGGTGCGAGGGGTTCAATCTCGAAGCTGACAATCTGGCGCGAGACCTTGTTTTTGACATCGCGGAAGAACTCGGAAACCCGGGCGAGGGGGGATATTGGCCTGTCGAAGGTGTCGGTTTCCTGCAGCGTCCGTTCAAGGCCGATGGAATCGATCACCCGGGCAATAATGCGGGGGCTGCGAATGACCTCCACCTGGGTGGCGATTTCGTTGGTCAGGGCACCGCTGTCCTCAAGCCCGGCCACATCGACCAGCTGGCGGCGACTGGATTCATACTTGATTGTTGCGGAGGCGGAAAAAACGGGCTCGGCGCGGTTGAGATGAACGGAACCCAGGGCAAGCATGCCGAGGCAAATCGCCAGAATCAGCCAGACCCGCGACCACAGGACGCTCACATAGCGCCGGGGATCGAAGCCCTCCTCCGCCTTGGAAGGGGTGAAGGCAGGATAATTTACCGGCGGAGCAGGAAGATCCTTCGGGTTTTCCTTCGGGTGCTTTTTGTTCATCTCAGGGTTTCGGGGTCTCCACCAATTATCGCCGGAAGATTGGAACAGGGTGTCAACGCTGGCAATGCGATTGTGCAGCGGGGTGGGAATTGGCGGTTAAATTGCCCAAACAACACCCGCACTTACGCCCCCCCATTCAACCCCATTGACCCACCACCGGTTCCTTCCCATGCTTTCGGGCCATTGGTGGGGTCTTTCCCACCGCTGATTTCAAAGTGCGGGGTGATCTTCCATCCAATCCCTTTTCGAACGCTTCGTCCTTCAGGGCGGCATCATGATGGTGGCGCTGATTCCCTGTCTGATCCTCATGGTGGCCTTCTCCATTCAGGGGGCACTCAACCTGCGCAACAAGCGCATCGCCCCGAAAAACTTCGCCAGGCAACTTCGCAAGGCCCGCCAGGAGGGTGGCTACAAGGCCGCCCGGGAACTGATCGAGCACGAGCCCCATTCCCTCGCCCAGGTGATCCGCAATGTCGATGATCACCTCCGCTTCAATGCGGGGGCCGACCCGGCGGAAGTCCTCAAGCATCAGATCGAGGATGAATGCGACACGCTGCTGCAGGAAAACTCCCAGTTGGGAATCATCTACCGAATCAGTCCCCTCCTGGGCCTGCTTGGTACCGTTTTCGGCATGATCCAGACCTTCAATGAGTTTGCCCAGTCCGTACGTCCCGACGTGCGGGAACTTTCCGTCGGCATCAACGTCGCCCTCATTACCACCGCCTGGGGTCTTTCCATCGCCATCCCGTCCTACCTGGTTCTTTACCTTCTCCAGCGGCGCGTGGCGAATTACGAGCATCTTGTCCTCCCCCAGGAGGGTGCCGATGCCCTGCACGCACTTCTCGACCGCCCCATTGTGGGGAGCAGTGAAAACGTCATTCTTCCATCCACGGCGGAAGTGCCTTCACCTGCCACGGAGGACGCCCCGTGAGTGCCCGATCCCCCCGCCGTGGGCGTTATCAAACCCTCGAGGACGAGGGGGGCATCAACCTCACGCCGCTCCTGGACATCATTTTCAACCTGCTCTTCTTCTTCGTTGTCGCCACGACCATTCGCACCGAGGAATCCTTCTTCGAATTGGTTCTTCCTGAATCAACCGAGGCTCCCGCTCTGGACCGTGCCGAACCAATGACCGAGCTGATTGTCACTGCGGAAGGAACCCTGATCTTCCAGGGCGAGGAATGGGAAGCGGGCGATGCGCTGGTGGAGGCCCTGCGCGCCGCCAAGCAGGAAAGCACCAACCCGCGGGCGCTGTTGAGTTCCGACGGTTCCGCCCGTGTCCAGCAAAACATTTCCGCCATGGATGTACTGCGAAAGGCCGGTTTCGAGGATGTCATCCAGCGGGTCAGCGGCGATCTGTAGGCACCCGGTGGCGGGTTGCTGAACTTATTCCATCGACACGGGGAGGGTGATCTGGGAAATAAAAGCCGACGACAAATCGGGGGATTTGGACGTCTGTCGAATTGAGTCCACCTCAGGGAGGAGGAGCGGGAAGCGGGAGAATGCCGGATATGTCGCCCCGGCAACCACATGGATCGACGGTCCCGGACGGCAGGGAACCATGGAGAAGTCGGACGGCCCGGTGGAACTCCCCACCCTCGCCAAGCCCATCATGCTGCAAGTTCAGCCCGATCGCGAGGACCTGCGGGTCCGCAAGCGTCATTATTTACTTCCATTTTTGTTGATTTTGGTCCTCCTTGCCCCCTTCCACATTCGGGTCGAGGAGCGGTCCGATTTCGGGCTTCAGCACTTCGATCGCCTGCGCAACCCCGGGGGCTTGTATGCGCGCCCTGTCACACCCCAGGGAAAAGTTCGCGAGATTGTCGAGGAGCTTGATTTCACCCGTGAGCAGGTCGCCACGGCCCAGTTCATCATCGAGGGGTATCGTGAGGAGCTGGAGGCGTCCCGGGGCTGGGATCCTGGTCGCCTGGCGACGGTGAACATCGGTGATTACCGCTTTCTCCTTCAGACGGGGTTGCTCCTTGATTTGCTCCTGGCCGGGGCGGTTGCCGGGCTTCTGTGGTCACGGAAGCGCCGCAAACTTGCCGAGTCGTTCATCGAGGCGGAAAACGCCCGCTTCCATCGGTTGAGTGCGGAGCTGGAGGAGCAGGTTCGTGAAAGCGCACGGATTATTGAAAAATTCAACCGCCTTCAGGACAAGCTCGTGGCGGCTGAAAAGCTGGCCTCCATCGGGCGCATGTCCGCCACCCTTGCCCATGAAATCCGCAACCCCCTTTCGATTATCAAGTCCTCCACCGAGATTATTGGCGAAGACCTTGGTGACGGGAGCGGCTCCCAGTCAGCCCTCGATCTGGTGCGCGACGAGGTCACCCGCATGGACCGCATTGTTTCCGACCTCCTTAACTTCGCGCGCCCCAAGGCGCCCAAGCTCGACAACCACCGTGTCGTGGAGCTCCTCCGTCCCTGGATTCCTCCCATCGTGGAGGAGTTGGAAAAAGACGATATCCAGCTAGTTCCCCAATTTGAACATGAAAGCGGTGAAGTTCGCGTCGATCCCGACCAGCTTTATCAGGTCTTTTTGAACCTGATGTGGAATGCCCGTGATGCGTTGCGGGGAACGGCGAACCCCCATGTTTTCGTCCGGCTGGAGGATGGTGGTGTGGACTTCGTGCGCATGATCATCCAGGACACCGGCATCGGCATGATCCCCGACGTTCTCGGGCAAATCAAGGAACCCTTCTTCACAACCAAAACACGGGGGACCGGCCTGGGAATTCCCGTTTCCATCCAGTTGATCGAGGGCATGGGTGGGCGCTTTGAAATTGAAAGCCGGTTGGATTACGGGACGACGGTGACACTTTACCTTCCGCGCGTTGGGCGTCCTGCGGTGGTCAGCCAATCCGACAGTAACATTATTTTTCCCATCAAGAAGGCCGAAGCCGCCCAAAGACGCCTCAAGGCCGGTTCCACACGTTGACGCCCCCGCCGACCGGGGGAGAGGATGACATCAGGACGATGTAACCAAGGGGATGAAGGATGCCGAGATATCGATTGTTGATTGTGGATGATGAACCGAGGATGACCCAGGTCCTCGGCATGTTGGCCGGGCGTTGGGGGTATGAATCCCGCACCGCCTCGGGAGGCCCGGAGGCACTGAAGATCCTTCAGGACTTTCCTGCCGAAATCGTGGTGACCGACCTGAAAATGCCCGAGATGGACGGCACGAAGCTCCTCGCCGAAATCCGCTCCCGCCACCCGGAAACCACCGTCATTATGATGACCGCCTACGCCACGGTGAAGAGCGCCGTCGAGGCGATGCGCAGCGGTGCCTTCGATTACATCATGAAGCCGTTTGAGAACGACGAGTTGCGCCTGACCCTCGAACGGGCCGCCGAATATTCCCGCCTCAAGCAGGACAATGCCTACATGCGGCGCGAACTGGGCGTGCGGTATCGTGTGGACAACATCATCGGTGAATCCTCCCAGATCAAGGCGATGCTGGATTTGGTCGAACGTGTTGCCCCAACCCGGGCCACGGTCCTGATCACCGGGGAAAGCGGGACGGGGAAGGAGCTTGTCGCCAAGGCGATCCACTTCCGTAGCACCCGCGCCACCGAGCCATTCGTCCGTGTCAATTGCGCCGCCCTGGCCGAGACGCTTCTTGAGTCCGAACTCTTTGGCCACGAAAAAGGTGCCTTCACCGGGGCCATCCGAACCCACCGGGGGAAATTCGAGGAGGCCGACGGGGGGACCATTTTCCTCGATGAGATTGGCGAGACCACCAACAATTTCCAGACGAAACTCCTCCGTGTCCTTCAGGAGGGGGTCATCACCCGCGTGGGGAGCAATACACCGATCAAGGTTGATTCCCGGGTGGTCACGGCGACCAACCGCGACCTCGCGGCGCGTGTCCGCGAGGGGCACTTCCGCGAGGATCTTTACTTCCGCCTCAACGTGGTGCCGATCCATCTTCCGGCTCTGCGCGAGCGCCCCAACGACATCCCCCTGCTGGCGGATCATTTCGTCAAGGCCGCCGCCGAGGAAAACAACCTTCCCGTCAAAACCTTGAGCGAGGATGCCATGGAGGCGCTCAAGGCATGCGAGTGGCGGGGGAACGTCCGCGAGCTTGAAAACACCATCGAGAGGGCGGTCATCCTGTCGCGCGATTCGGTGATCACGGCGGAGGACCTTTGGCTTCCCGGGCAAACCCGCCCCCTGGCGGACATGGAAAATGGAGGCAACGGCGCCGTTCAGGCCGGTGCATTGAGCCTTCCCAAGGACCTTATGAACCAGCCGTTGGGAAATTTTCTCGACGAGATGGCAAAGGTCCGGGTTTTGCACGCATTGGACTCGACGGAATGGCGCAAGCAGGAGGCCGCCGACCTTCTGGGCATCGACCGCGCCACCCTGTACCGACAAATGAAGAAGTTCCGCATTCAGAATGATTGATTCCGACTGGAGAATCAGATGAGCAACCAACCACGACGCAGACACACCCTCCTCACCGCCGTCCCCCTTGCCTTTCTTGTCGCCATCATCTTCACCACCCCCGGCTGTATCATGGTCGGCTGGTCGTCCGCCTCAAAGGACAGGGAGATGATGATCTCCACCAGCGAGCGGGTCCGGAAACTGGAAAGCCGCATGGATGTGGTGGAATTGACCAGTAAACCGGATTCCGAGCGACGCCTCGTCGAGCGCATCCTCCGCCTTGAGCGGGAACTCGACCAGCTGCGCGAGGAGAACAAGCGGCTTTCCGAACAGGTCAGCGGGGATCCAGAGGAATAATGGCTCCACACTGACGGTGAAGAAGTTAAGGTACTTTTCGAAGTTTTTAACCTGAGAGCCCCCACTCGTAAAAAGGGAATTATCATACCCCTGGTTTCAATTAATCTAGTCCCGCGTGATTGACACAGGTATCCTTCACATGGGATCATCGAGCAGGTTTGCTTTTGATTCAAAAGACAGACCCAACGATATTTAATTGTGGGGAACACCCAAATGTTTTTACGCAGGACGATGAAAATGGCCCTGGTGGCTGGTCTATTGGCAGGAGCCCTTGCAATCTCACCCGATGATGCACCCGCTCAGGGTACCATTGAACCGCTTCTTCAGTACCAGGGCGTGTTGCGTGATTCAGACGGCAGGTTGATCAACGAAGAAGTAAAATTAACTTTCCGGCTATATCAAGAAGAAGACCCGGAGGGCATCGATCCCATCTGGGAAGAAACACACACTACCACCATCAAGGAAGGTCTGGTGGCGGTTGTTCTCGGGTCGGAAACCAAGCTGGACACCAGGTTTTTTCAAACGGGTGGCCTGTGGCTCGGCATTAACGTCAATGATGACGACATGCTTTCCCCGCTCCAACGGCTGCTCCCATCGGCCACCGCCCTCTTTGCTGACACTGCGGGAAACGCGCAGGCACTTGATGGCCGCCCTCAATCGGATTTCGCCCTCCAAACCGATATCTCCAATTTCGTGACCGAGAACGACCTTGAGGATTATGTGACCCAGGTGGAGGTCGACGGATTTGCCCGGCTCGATGAGGTCCAAACATTCACCTCCAGACAATCCATTGTGCCTGGAAGTGGCCCGGCGCTGACCACCAGTGGCTCCATCGAGGTGACAGACGGTAGCATCAAGGCGGACTCATTTCAGTACAATGAACCGCAGACAAGAACCATCCGTCTCATGGGCCAGTCCTTTTTCCCCTTCTTGGACAGCACCTCACGGTCGGTGGCCCTTGATGGCACTGTCAGTGTTGTCGCGGAAACCGGATCTGGCCCGAGAGCCTCCTCACTCGTCGCTCCCGTGGACCTGCCGGTCGGTGCCCGTGCCACAGAAATCCGCGCCCAGTTTGATGATCAGGATCCGGATAATTCCCTTCGCCTCCGCCTCGTCTATGCCAGCGATGGACTTGCGGGGGTCATCACGATTACAACCCTCAGTGTCACATCCGAGGAGGTTACCGGCCTTGGGTGGGCGACCACCACACCACAGACACCCCACACAATTACCGGGTCACGCTATTACATGCTCCGCGCCGATGGACTCGACAGTGCTTGGGCCGAATCAGGAAATTCCCTTCGGCTGCGACTGGTGGAAATCGATTATGTGATTAATGAGTTGAATTGACGTGAAAACGCCCCAAATCCCGTATCCCCGAATCTATTCAAGGAGCATATACTGAT
The DNA here is from genome assembly GCA_020831705.1 of Candidatus Sumerlaeia bacterium. Lineage (GTDB taxonomy): Bacteria > Sumerlaeota > Sumerlaeia > SLMS01 > SLMS01 > JAFIGB01. The sequence continues at coordinate 8,813 of JAFIGB010000120.1, forward strand.
GGAAAACAACCGCACTCCCACTCCCGTAACGAGCAGGACCAGCACGCGAATCCTCCCCATGGCGGCTGTCTTGTTGGCCCTCATGGGTGGTATCGCCATTGCCCAGTCCTTCGATGCGGGCTGGTCGGTCCTTCCGCAGTCAGGCGGGACATCGTCCAATGAAACCCACACCATGACCTCCTCCGTGGGCCAGACGGCCACCACGGAGATGACCGGGAAATCCCACACCCTTCAATCGGGGTTTTATCCCGGATTGCTCGTGATGACCGGCGAGACGACACCGGCCCCGGGTGAAGTCTGGGCAATTCATTAAATCCCCCCAAAGCACCCCGAAAGGCGCATATTCCCTTCCGGGGTGCTTTCCATGTCCCTGATGTGGCCTTGAGGCGCCCGGCAGTTCCCCTCGTCATACTGTACCCCTCCCATCTCGTCGGGCGCAACTCAGTAAAATATAGACCTTGTTGACTCAAGAGGGCTTGATTGGGGGCATTCTGATCTGGAGGATGCTCCCAATGACCGCTGCTGCCCCCCTTCCTTCCCCTCCGATGCCC
>JAFIGB010000125.1 GCA_020831705.1 Candidatus Sumerlaeia bacterium
CGAGAAATGCTTCTTCTACAATTCCCGACGGCGTGCGGCACGTGCACGGCTCCTCATCGTCAACCATTCCCTCCTCATGAGCGACCTTGCTGTGAGGCGGGAAACGGGGAACTATACAATGGCGGCCGTTCTTCCGCCATATAGCCGGGTGATCCTCGACGAGGCCCATCACCTGGAGGAGGTCGCCACACGGAACCTCGCACGGATTGTTTCCCGTTCCGGCATTCGCCACCTCCTGAGCCGTATATACAGGTCGGAGAAGGGTGGAAATCAAAAGGGGGTTCTTGTCACCCTGCGTCAGGAACTGGAGGGGCTTGTGAAGCGCGGACGCATTGGCGCCCTCGATCCCTTCATCAACGAATTGGTGGGCAAGGTCATGCCCCAGGTCGGTGACCTGCGGGAAAGCCTCGAAATCGGGCTGCAGGAGTTCGGCCATGTGTTCCTCCAGGTCGCCCGCCTTTCACCGCCACGTCTCGGCCAGGAACACAAGGTTCGCATCACCCAGGTCATGGAACGGGAGGCCGTATGGGAGGAGGATTGCCTTCGTATCCTTGCGGAGTGTGCCGAGGAATTGGGGCACTTCGTGGACCTTTGCGAGAAAACATGGGGGCTTCTGGAGGAATGGGAGGATCACAATCTGGAGGCCATCACCGATCCATTGTTGGAATGGCAGGCCTATACAGGGCGAATCAAGACCCTTCGTCAGACCTTCCTGGCTATACGGGTTCCCTCCACGGACAATTGCCGGTGGGTGGAGATGCGCCAGCCTCAGGAACAGCGGCGCGACATGATGCTGCGACTTTGTATGGCGCCCGTCGATGTCCGCGCCGTCCTCCGTGAATCGCTCCATGACAGAATGCGTAGCGAGGTCATGACGAGTGCAACGCTCACGGTGGACAATTCCTTCGACTTTTTCCGCGAAAGGACGGGCATCCCCAACATGGAAGCGGGGGAAAATCGGGAGGAAAAAATCGAGAAGGACGAGGACGGCCTTCCCGTCCGATACCTCGAACCGCTGGTGGCGCGTTCCTGTGAACGCATCAAGCTCGATGCCCCCTTCGATTACAGCAAACAGGTCTATTTCGCCGTGCCCACGGATCTCCCCGACCCGAGGGACCGGGACTTTGAGAAGTCCCTTGCCGACCTCGTGAATCGATCCGTCGCCGTCACCGGTGGGCGGGCCTTTATCCTCTTTACCAGTTACACCCAGCTGACACGGGTTGCAGATATTTGTGCCCCGTTTATCTCCCGCATGGGTATAGACGTCCTTCGCCAGGGCCGGGAAAGCAGGGACATGCTGTTGCGTCGATTCCGGGAGGACGAAACGAGCGTCCTTTTTGCCACTTCAAGCTTTTGGGAGGGCGTCGATGTGAAGGGTCGTGCCCTGGAACTGCTCGTCATCGCCAGACTTCCCTTCGCCGTGCCGAGCGATCCGATTCAGGAGGCGCAATTCGAAGCGCTCAAGGCCCAGGGGCGTGATCCCTTCAACAGTCTGGTCGTGCCGCGCGCTGTCATACGCTTCAAACAGGGTTTTGGCCGCCTGATTCGCTCCCGCCGGGACAAGGGGGCAGTCGTCATTGCTGACAGGCGGGTTGTCAAGATGGGGTATGGACGGAGATTTCTTCGTTCCCTCCCGGATATAGACGTCCGTCAGGGGGAAACGCCACGGTTGATGGATGAAATGAAGACCTTTTTCTCCAATCACAACGATCCCGCTGAGGAGTCCTGGCAACCCCAGGTTGGCGAGCTGGATGATGTTCCCTTTTGATCTCCCCCGCTGTTATTCCTGCACGGGGTAATCCTCGGGGAATTCCGTCCACAACCCACCGGATGTTCCATACCAGCGTCTGCTTTCGGGGGGCTGGTATTTAAGAAGCACCATGCCAAAGATATTTTCCTCCGCAACCATCACGACATCATCATAATAATTCAGGATTTCCCTGCGGTGGACGGCTTGACGGGGTGTCCCGATGGAACCGGTGAGACGATCACGTGCCCCATGACTCATGATGATCCCGTAATGACCATCGGGAACGATCATGTCAAAACTCCCCGGATATCCAAAGGGATTCACCGGGAGGAGATTCGGCGGAATCGGTTCGCCGTCCACATGAATGTGCCCCTCATTTTCCCAGGAAAGCCGCTGGCCGGGCATGGCCGTAATGACGCCGAAGCTGGACTGCTCGTTGACGCTGATGATCTCCTCCATCCCGAAGTCCCCCTGGCCGGGTCTTCGGACGACATATCTGTCGGGATTGTAGTAGACAACCATCCCCGGGCGGAAATCCGGCGAGAAGAAGGGGTTGATCACAACGACCTTGTCCCCCTGGCGAATCTGGGGAGTAAGCGTGTCATGGACCACCCAGGTCAGACGCACGGCCCGCTGGGTAATGATATTCGCGATAAAAAAGGTACCGGTAATAAAGAACATGAAGGCGAACCACATGGCAACCACATGTCTCCATCTCCAGGGATCACCGTTGATTTTTGCCGCGGTGATGAAGCCATCCGCCATCATGTATAGATGCCAGAAAAAGACGACCAGTAAAACCCAGTTATTCCATGGCTGGAAGAATGTCAGGAGGAGGAAGGCGAGACTTGCCACCTGGATGACGGCAAAGATACCCGCCTTGGTGAACTGATGGTTGTAGGCCTGGCCAGCCGCAAGGAGGAGGGAAAGGTAGGCGGCTGTCCACGGGAAGCGATGGGAAAGTCCGGTGGGCAGGTTCCCTCCCAGCTTCCTCCCCAGCGCGTAACTCCCCCGGCGCAACCAAATCGACAACTCCTCGAAAACACCCTGCTCCCTGGCATCCGACACACCAGGATCGGGAACGGCATCAGGAATGAGCTTGGTCGAACATCGCAGGCAACGCTCGCGATCGTCGGTATTGTTGAATCCGCAACCGGGACACTTGCGCATGACACCGCCGGGGAAGGATAAATTTGGGCCGGGAAGATGACCCACCCCACCAGCAGGGGGTCGCATCCCGATCAATCAGGGTTTAAGGAAACCACCATGCGTGTCTATCGCTGTTTCGCCCCGGGGAACTGGAAATCCGGGGATCTGGTGTCCCTCGATAAGGAGGAAGCCCGACACCTGGGAGCCGTTCGCCGACTGGACGCAGGCCAGCCTGTTTTGCTCCTCAATGGCGAGGGGACCGAGTTTCACTGCGAGGCCATCGAGGCAGGGCGGGACCGGGTTACCCTTCGGGTTTCGGGGATCAATCGAAGCTACCCGCGCCCGCCATCCCGGGCAATTGCCTGGGGGCTGACAAAAAGTCCCGCCTTCGATGACATCTTTCACCGGGCCATCGAGTTGGGTATGACTGATTTCATCCCCCTGCAGGGGGATCGCTCGGAAGTCCGATGGGATGGAAGTCGGTGGGAGAAAAAGGAGACGCGTTTTGCCCGGCTGTCCATTGAGGCCCTTAAACAATGTGAACGCCTTTGGCTGCCAAGGCTCCATCCACCAGCAGATTTGAAGGGTGCCCTTGGTCTCACCGAAAATGCCTCATGGCGCCCGATCCTCCTCCATGAGCGGGCAGACGCGATTCCCTTGCACCGGATGGCTGATGAAGCCAGCGGGAATTTTCTCCTTCTTATTGGCCCGGAAGGGGGTTG
>JAFIGB010000140.1 GCA_020831705.1 Candidatus Sumerlaeia bacterium
CCAGTGGGTTGTTGACGCCCTGAACAATGGCCGCGACGTGGATGACATCGTTTCGGATTGGCGGGGTGCCCCGGAATTCCGCGCCTTTGCTGAAAAGCGTGCCTCGGTTCTGATGTATCACTAATCAGCTGGCTGGCACGACAATCGTTCAAAATGAAGCCTTCCCATTATTGGGAGGGCTTCTTTCTTGCTCCCCTGCCGTGATGGAGGCATTTGCACCCTGACATGAGACCACTGACACTCGGGATCGTCCCCTACTTGAATGTTCTTCCCCTGCTGGAGGGCCTGGAGGAGGATTATCCCACATCGAATTGGGTGCGGGCCACGCCCCGTGAACTGGCGGGGCTTCTGTCAGCGGGCGAGGTACAGGTCGCGCTGATTTCCACCTACGAAGGTCTCGGCCACGCCGATGAGTATACAATGATCCCCGGAGCGGGAATTGGATGCGATGGGCCGGTGCGAAGTGTCGCCCTTTGCTCCCGCGTACCCCTGCAAAAAATCCGCCGTGTACAGCTGGATCGCGCCTCCCTCAGCAGTATCCACCTTTTCCGCATCCTGGCCGCCGAACTGCTCAACATTTCCCCCGAATGCGACCTTTCACCGGCACCCCTTGGAAGCGCGGATACGGAGGATTTTGACCCCGAATACGACGCCTGTGTCGTCATTGGCGACACGGCTCTCCGTTGGGAACATCAATACAGGTATCGCCTCGATCTCGGCGAGGGATGGAAGCAACTGACGGGACTCCCCTTTGTTTTCGCAGGTTGGTGGGCACGCCGTGATACCTCCATTTCCAGGGAGGAAGCAGAAGCCTTTTCCCGCGCAAGGGCACTTGGCCAGCGTGCGGTTTCCGATATCGTCAGTCGCCTGGATCCCGAAGTCATCATGGACCACGGTGGCCGAGATTCCCTCCTCGATTACCTTGGCAATTCCATTCGCTTCGAGGTTGGCGACCGGGAGCGGGAATCCATCAATCTATACAGGGAGAAACTTTTGCGCCACGGACTTCTGGCCACCGACTCCGCTCCCCTTGAGTGGGCGTATTGACAGGAAGGCCCGCGCCTCAGTTTTCCTCCCCATCCTCCTCCCCTTCATCGCTGTATAGAACCTCCGCTTCCTCCCCCGTGGTGGGTTCCTCCCCGCTGGAGCCGTGGAGGAACTGATGGATGATACGGGCAAGCTCCATGGTGATTCCCGGTGCCCCGGACAATTCCTCAACGGTCGCGGAGCGTATCCGTGTCAGGCTGCCAAAATGAGTGAGCAGGACCTTTCGCCGCTTGGGGCCGACGCCGGGGATTTCCTCGAGACCGCTCCGCAGGCTGGCCGTGTTGCGCAGTTTCCGGTGGTAGGTAATCCCGAAGCGGTGGGCCTCGTCGCGAATACGCGTGAGGATAAATAATGCGGGGTCGGACTGGTCGAACCGAATGGGATCCTTGCGAAGGGGAAGGAATACGCGCTCCTCGCTCCGGTTTGCGAGCCGTGGGCCCTGTTTGCTGGCAAGAACCCGCGCCTTCGCCAGGCCACAGACGGGGACCCTGCCAAGCATCCCAAGCTCGCGGAAGACCTCCAGAGCGATGTTCAGTTGCCCCTTCCCGCCGTCTATAACAACGAGATCCGGGAGATCCTCCTCGTCCTCCTTGAGAACCCGTGAATAGCGCCGGGTGAGGACCTCCCGCATGGCCCCGAAATCATCCTGCCCGGCAATGGATCGAACCTTGAAGCGGCGGTACTGGCTCTTGTCGGGGTCTCCGTCTATAAAACAAGTCATCGACCCAACAGTGAAGGCTCCCTGGAAGGTGGATATATCAAAGCAGTCAATGCGGCGGGGGGGGCGGTCCAGACGGAGTTTCTTTTGCAGGCTTTCAAGCACGGCCTGGCGGCTTTGCTCCCCCGCCAGTCGGCGCTCGAGTTCCTGGCGGGCGTTGCGCAGCGCCATCTCCACGAGACGGCGCTTCTCCCCCCGCTGGGGGGCAATGATGCGCAGGGCACCGTCGCGAAGCTCCGCCAGGGTCGCCCGCAACATCTCCACGTTTGCCGGTTCCATGGAAACCACAATGTCCCGGGGGATGTCGCTGGTTGTATAGAACTGGCCAAGGAAGGATTCCAACAATTCCTCGTCGGGAACGCCATGATCACGGAAATGGTGGGGCGTCGTTTCGACGAGGTCCCCTTCCCGGAAGGCCAGGTGCATGAAGACAACATGGCCTGCCTCGCGGGTGAAGGCAATCACGTCACGGTCAAAGCGGCGGTGGCTGGCGACGTCCTCGCGCTCGACGGTTTTTTCGATGGCACGAAGGCGATCCCGCACCGCGGCGGCCTTCTCGTAGGCCAGATCCTCGCTGTATTCCCACATTTTCCGGCGAAGGAGATCGATCACCTCCTCCTTGCGGCCATTGAGAAAGAGGATCGTCTGGTCCACATAATCGTCATATTTTTCCTTGTCAACCAGCCCCACACAGGGGGCGCAGCATCTGTCTATCTGGTGAAGAATGCAGGGGCGGCTTCGGTTGTTGAGAACATGGTCCGGGCAGGAGCGCAGGGGAAACAGCCGCTGGAGGAAGCGCATGGTCTGCTTCATGGAGGAACTGCTGGAAAAGGGGCCGAAGTAGAGCGCCTTGTCTCCCGCACGGCGGCGACGGATGGGATGCACCCGGGGCCATTCGTGGGAGGTGTCCAGGCGAAGGGAAAGGTATGTCTTGTCGTCCCGCAGGCGGATGTTATAGCGCGGCAGGTGCTTCTTGATGAGAATATTTTCGAGAAGAAGCGCCTCCTTTTCCGTCTCGGTGACGATAACATCCACGGTGGCAACGCGGGTCTTGAGAAAGCGGACGTTGAGGCGCGAGTCGCTGCTTTCGCGGAAGTAACTGCGAACCCTCGTGCGAAGGTTCGTGGCCTTTCCAACGTATAGAATCTTCCCCTTGTCGTCCTTCATCAAATAGACGCCGGGGCGCGGTGGCAGGCTTTCCAGTGTCTCCCCGATGGGAGCCACGGAGACATCCGGTGTTGGGATTTCCGCTTTTTTGTCCGGCTGTGAAGTCATGGTCGCGCACTTCTCCCGCCGCCACCATCACAAATGGGCGGTTGGCTGCCAAGGGGGAATCACTCCTTCACGGCCCCCGATGTCAGCCCGGCCACGATGCGGCGCTGGAAGAGGAAGACAATAAGGAGCAGCGGCGCCGTGGCGATGAGGCTTCCGGCCATGATTTCCCCCCAGGGGATTTCGAATCGGCTGGCCCCGCGAAACTGGGCAACCACGACGGGAACCGTCCGCGCCCGCTCGTCAATGGTGAAGCTCAGGGCGAAGAGATACTCATTCCAGCTCGTGATCATGGCGAGCAAACCGGTCGTGATCATGCCGGGCATGGCAAGAGGGAGAAGGATCAGCCAGAAGGTCTGGAGCGGGCTGGCGCCATCGACGGTTGCCGATTCCTCCAGCTCTTTCGGCAATGCACGGAAGAAGGTGGACAACACCCAGACGGTGAAGGGAAGGGTGGTGAGCAGGTAGGTAAGGATCAGCGCCAACTGGGTGTTGTATAGACCGCTGAGGGAAATCATGCGATAAAGTGACCCGACGACGGCAATCTGGGGAAACATGGTCATCGACAGAATGAGGGCCATCATCAGTCCACGGCCCCGGAAACGGTACCGCCCGAGGGCACACGCCGCCAGCGAGCCGAGAAGTAGGGAAAGGACCGTGGCCCCGGCGGCAACAATCATGGAGTTTCGCAAGCCTGCCTGAAAGGTGGAGGACCGCAGCACCGCCTGGAAGGAGGAAAGCGTGGGGTTTTCCGGCAGATACGTCACCGGGGTGACGGCAATCTCGGAGGGAGGCTTCAGGCTCGTCACAAGGGCCCACCACACCGGGAAAATTGTATAGACAAGGGCAAAAATGAGCACCATGTAAAAGAGCACGCGGCGAATCTTCAGCAGGAGGGTGTTCCGGGGGCTCATCGGTAACCCTCCCACCGGCGGAAGACCATCACATACCCGGCCACAAATAGCGCAACCAGGAGGAAAAGAACCACACAGACAGCACTTCCGTAGCCAAGACGTGAGTATTCAAAAAGCTGGCGATACGCGTAGGTGCCCAGCGTTTCGGTTCCAAAGCTCCCCTGGGTCATCACCCAGATGACATCGAAAACACGGAGGGCGTCGAGGGTGCGAAAGACAAGGGCGACAAGGATGGCCGGGGAAAGCAGGGGCAGGGTGACGAAGAGAAATCGCCGCATGGGCCCCGCGCCGTCGACTTGTGCCGCCTCGTATAGACCGCGGGGGATGACCTGCAGTCCGGCGAGGAGGAGAAGCGCCACGAACGGGGTGGTTTTCCACACATCGACGGCAATGACGCTCGCCATGGCCCAACCGTGGGTACCCGTCCACGCAATCGGTTCGGAAAGAATCCCCAGTCGATGGACAAGCAGATCATTGAAGACACCAAAGACGTCATTGAACATCCACCCCCAAAGCCGCGCGGCCACGACGGTGGGAAGTGCCCAGGGAATGAGGATGGTGGCCCGTGCGATGTTGCGGGCGCGAAATTCGGAATCGATCAACAGGGCAATGCCGAGGCCAAGGACGAATTCCAGGGAGACACTGACCACGGTGAAAAAGATCGTGTTGCGCAGGGCCTCGCGAAAGTCGCTTTCGGAAAGAAGCCGGGTGAAGTTCGCCGTTCCCGCCCATTGTGTATCAGCGGGGGCAAAGGCATGGGTATTGGTAAAGGCAAGCTGGAAGGTGACAAGGAGGGGGTATAGACCGAGGGCCAGCAGGACCGCAAGGCAGGGCGCCAGAAATATCCACGCCAGACGGGCCTGGCGTGCCTGGAGGGTGAGGGGCCTGCGTTCCCTTGGCATCAGGTGACCCTAGTCGAGAATGGAACGGAGGCGGCGCTCCGCCCCCTCAAGGGCTTCCTCCGCAGCGACGTCGCCGGTAAGGATGGAATGCACGGCGCGGTAATACGCCGCGGAAACCTCGTTATAGTACGGACCGGCCTGGCGGGAGGGGCGGGTGACCGCCGTCTCGAAAACTTCACGCATTGTCTGGAAGTATGGAATGGCGGCGGTGACCTCCGGGTCGTCATATACATCCATGCGGGTGGCCAGATAACCACCACCAAGGGCACGGCGTCGCTGGGCTTCGCGGGTGGAGAGAAAGGCGACAAACGCTGCCGCCTCTTCGGGGTGATTTGTATAGCTGGAAACGGCGAGACCCCAGCCGCCCAGGGTGGCCGCCGAGCCTTCCTCGCCGGAGGGAAGCGTCGTTACATTGAACTTTCCACGAATCGGGGACTCGTCGGAGGCTGCCAGCGCGAAGGCATAAGGCCAGTTGCGATGAAAGGCCGCGTTTCCCTGGTGAAAGACGAGGCGCGACTCCTCCTCCTGATAGGTGAGCACCCCCCGTGGTGAGATGGTGCCAACCCAGTCACGGGCACGCTCGAAGGCGCGCCGTGCACCCGCTGTATTGACCTGCGGTGTTCCATCAGGGGCCAGGATCACGCCACCCCCCTCGGAGGCCTGCCACTCGAGGGCATTGCAGGTCAGCCCCTC
>JAFIGB010000150.1 GCA_020831705.1 Candidatus Sumerlaeia bacterium
GAGGGCGGCGAAGAAGAGGCCGATGCCTGCGGCGGAGGCCATTTGGATGGGCAAAAGAAGCGGTACGCCGAGCACCACCCACCAGACGGGCATCCCGGCGTAGAGGCCAATGCCAAGAAAGAGAATCAGGCCGATGAAGAAGTCGAGGGCGGACCCCACAACGTAGGCTCCGGGGACGACCATGCGGGGGAAGTAAACCTTGGTGATGAGGTTGGCGGAGGTCTCCATGCTGGAGGAGGCGCTGTTGACGGCCATCTGAAAGGTGTTCCAGGGGACGAGTCCGGCCATAAAAAAGAGAAGCGCCTCCATGGCGGTGGCTTCCTGCATGGCGCCAATTTGCTTAAAAACCACGGCAAAAATGCCGCTGGCCATGAGGGGCTGGAGGAGAACCCAGATGACGCCGAGGGCGGTCTGTTTGTAGCGCACCTTGATGTCGCGTGCGACAAAGGCACGGAAAAGCTCGCGGTAGGCAACAAGGTCGCGGAGGGTCTGGCGGAACCGATGGGTGGGCCGGGAACTGATGATGGTTTCTGGAAGGGGCGTGTTGTCCAAGGATTTTCCGGGGCGCAGTGAGGTGGGGCAGGTGCCGACTGGGAAGGTTGTGTGCCCCCGGGGAGGGAGGAAGGTCAATGCAAGGATGAAGGCCGAAGGATGAGGGAGGAATTAAGGATGAATTTTGGAAGGATGAAGGATGAATAAAGGAATTAAGGGGGGAAGGGTTGGGGGGGATGGGGGGGATGGGGGAAGGGTGGCAAACCGTTACCCATCTCCTGAACCTGAAACGTTACCCATGTCCTGAACCTGAAACGTTACCTATGTCCTGAACCTGAAACGTTACCTATGTCTTGAACCTGTACCACACATTTGGGTCGGGACTTGGGTGGTACTTGGTTTCGGGTTGGGTGTTTGGAATCCCATTGCTCCCGGCTTTTGTTCGGTCCAATCTGTTCCCGGCGGCGGTGTGAACGTCGCGAATTTATTGAAAGAAGAGGCGGAGAGACTCGCAATTATGAAATGGAAATCTGCCCTTGCAATGGCCGCCGGTTTGGCTGTCACAGCGCCCGCAGTGGTTCCTGCGGAGGAAATTCAGGGTCCGATGCGGGAATTCCGGGGGGTCTGGGTCGCCACGGTGGCGAATATTGACTGGCCCTCGCGGCCAGGACTCCCGACGGAAACCCAGCAGGCTGAGGCCATCGCGATCCTTGATCGCATGGAGGAACTGAACATGAACGCCGTGGTGTTTCAGATCCGCCCCATGTGCGACGCCTTCTATGATTCACCCTACGAACCGTGGTCCCATTACCTGACCGGCGAGCAGGGCAAGGCCCCCGAGCCGTTCTACGATCCCCTTGAGTTCTGGGTCGAGGAATCCCACAAACGCGGCATGGAACTCCATACGTGGTTTAATCCCTACCGCGCCCGTCACTCCGGCGCGCGGAATGTGACCCTCTCCCCCGACCACATTCAGAATACCAACCCGGAGCTTCTGGTGGAGCTGGCCGATGGGCACCTCTGGATGATCCCCACGGAGCAGGCCGTTCAGGATTGGTCGATCCGTGTGGTGATGGATGTCGTGGAGCGTTATGACATCGACGCGGTGCACTTTGACGATTATTTCTACCCGTATGCCAGCTATAACAACAATGTGGACTTCCCCGATGATGACAGCTGGCAGGCGTATCTGGACGGCGGCGGCACCATGACGCGGTCGGACTGGCGTCGCAATGGCGTCAATGTCTTCATGGAGCGTCTATACACGGAAATCAAGGAGGCCAAGCCCCACGTGAAGTTCGGCCTGAGCCCCTTTGGTATCTGGCGCCCCGGCTATCCCCGTCAAATTCAGGGGCTTGACCAGTATGAGGCCCTTTTCGCCGACGCCAAGTTGTGGCTCAATGAAGGCTGGGTGGATTACTACACGCCGCAGCTTTACTGGCCCATCCGTCTTGTTCCCCAAAGCTTCCCCGTTCTTCTGGGATGGTGGCAGGAGGAGAACACCCACAATCGCAATATGTGGCCGGGAATTGGCACCCATACGCTTGATGCTACGAACCCGACCCGCGTCCATTCATACGACGACATTGTGAGCAACATCATGGTGACCCGTGGCATCGTGGGCGAGAACCCTGGGCATGTGCACTTCAGCATGCGCTGGTTCCAGAACCCACGGCACACCGGCCTGGGCGAGAAGCTGCTGGAAGCGGCCTACGCCGAGCCGGCCCTTGTGCCGCCCTCCCCGTGGTTGGGCGACACTCCTCCCGATCCTCCCCGTGTCGAGGTGGAACGTGACGACGAGAGCATCCACATCTCCTGGGCGCCCGCCATGGGCTCCAAGCCGTTCCGCTACGTCGTCTATACGGAACAGGACAACCGCTGGAGCTACGAGATCCTGAATCGCAACGAGACAAGCTATACGGCGCCGCTTTCCCGTCGCAGCCGTGAGATCATCACGAGCGGCCAGGGCCTTGAAGTGACCGAGGTCGAGGGTGAAGAGGTACGCGTCGGGCGGATTGCCGTCACCGCCGTGGACCGCCTTGGCAACGAAAGCAGGCAGGTGCTCCATAACATTCCCTGACACCCAGCAGTCCGGATGTCTAGATCAGCCCCCCTCCCCCGCCGGGAGGGGGGTTTTTGCTTGGCGGGGGACGGGCGGCTGCCGATTGCCCTTGAGGGCACCCCGTCGCGGGGATTTGGATGGCGGAAGCGGGGAGGGACGGCACCCACCGCCCTGCCGCTCCACACGGTATTATTCAGCTATTACCAGACAGGACATATCATGATCACAGGCACCTTTCTCGACGAAATCACCCACGACATTCCCTACCAGAACTGGGGCGCAAGGGAGTGGGAGAAGGACTTTGAGGCGATGCGTTCGGTGGGCATCGACACGGTCATTCTTATCCGGGCCGGATACCGCGACCGGGCGACGTTTGACTCGCGGGTTCTCTCCAGGCTGCACCCCTACCTGCTCGTGCAGGAGGATCTGGTCCAGCTCTATCTCGACCTGGCGCAAAAGAACGGCATGCAGTTTTACTTCGGCACCTACGATTCGGGGCAATACTGGCACAGCGGCGAGCACCAGAAGGAGCTCGACATCAACCGGGAATTTTGCGACGAGGTCATTGACCGGTACGGTGCCCATCCCGCCTTCAAGGGGTGGTATATCAGCCACGAAATCAACGCCTTCGACGAGGGTGTCATGGGAATCTACGAATCCCTCGCCCGCCATCTCAAGGGCCTCAAGGACCTTCCCATCCTCATCTCCCCTTATATACGCGGCCCGAAGCAGTTCCCCGACGAGTCCATCACCCTCAAGGGCCACGAGAAGGAATGGCGCCAGGTCTTCGACCGCATCAAGGGACTGGTCGACGTGGTGGCCTTCCAGGACGGCCATGTGGATTACGATGTGTTGCAGGATTATCTGGAGGTGAACGCCACGCTGGCCCGGGAGGCCAACATTGCGACCTGGTCCAATGTCGAATCGTTCGACCGCGACATGCCGATCAAGTTCCCCCCCATCGGCTGGCCGAAGATGCGCTTCAAGATCGATGCGGCCATGAAGGCAGGGGTGGACAAGCTCATCACCTTTGAATTCTCCCACTTCATGAGCCCCAATTCCATTTACCCCGCCGCCCACCACCTGTTCAATCGCTACCGCGAGCATTACTGCTCGAAATGAATGCAGGAGATTCGGGTACTTCCATGACGCCCCCCGCAGGCTCCCCCCGGGAGTTGATCCGCGCCGCATGGCCCTTTCGCGACACCCCACCCCGGCGCGTGGTGATCAAGGTGGGCAGCAATGTGCTGGCTCTCAAGGAGGGGGGGCTGAATCTCGACCGGATCAGCGAACTGGCCGCCATCATTGCCGCCAGCCGCATGAAGGGCACGGAGGTCATTCTTGTCACCAGTGGAGCGGTGGCGGCGGGACGTGGGCTGCTCCGCATGCCCAAGCGCCCGACGGTCCTTTCCCAGCTTCAGGCCGTTGCCGCCATTGGTCAGTGCGCCCTCATGGAGGCGTACGCACGGGCCTTCCGCACCCACGGCCTGATCGCCGCCCAACTCCTTCTCAACCGCGACGACATGGATGATCGACGCCGGTATCTCAACGCACGCAACGCCCTGATTTCCCTCCTTGAGCAAAACGCCATTCCCATCGTGAATGAAAACGACACGGTGAACGTGGAGGAACTCAAGTTCGGCGACAACGACATGCTTTCGGCCATGGTCACGGCCAAGATGGATGCGGATCTGCTGGTGATCCTGACCAACGTGCCGGGGCTGATGACGGGGCATCCCGTGGAGGATTCCTCCGCACGGCTCATCCCGGTGGTGACCACCATCAACCGCGACATTGAAAAGCTGGTGGCAGGGAGCAACAGCGAGTTCGGCACTGGAGGCATGGCCACCAAGTTGATGGCAGCCCGCCATGCCACCCAGTTTGGCGCGGCCTGCGTCATTGGTGATGGAACCGTCAAAAACCAGGTGGCGGAAATTCTTTCCGGCGACTTCGAGGGGACGCTGTTCTGCCCGAAGGGAACCCGGAAGGCGGGATCCTCGCGGCGCCACTGGATTTACGCCCGCCGTCCACGAGGCGAGGTGGTTGTGGACAAGGGGGCCGAGAAGGCATTGATCAGCGGGGGGAAGTCTCTCCTGCCGGTGGGCATCGTGCAGGTTTCAGGCAGTTTCCAGAAAGGCGACATCATCCGCCTCACCAATGAGGCGGGCGAGGACATTGCCCGGGGAATCACGAACTACCCGAATGAGACGATTGAACTGGTGAAGGGGAAAAAATCCGGCGATTTGGCCGACGGTGCGCCGGTGCTGGATTACCCCGAGGTCGTTCACCGGGATAATCTCGTGCTCGCCTGATATCCGTTATTCCGCGGAGAAAACCAATACGGACGCGCGTTTGTTGCGTACGCTCAGTTCCGGGTTGAAGCGGTATCCGTCCTCATGAACGAAGTCCTCCAGGTCACCGGGCTTTGTGGCGTTTTTCCGCAGGAGATGGCGGATTAACGACCCCTTGAGGGACTTGGAATGATGGCTGATCGTCTTGTATTCGGCGATTCCATCACGAACGATGCGCTTCACAAACTTGACCTGGTGGCGGGCGACGATTTCACCGGTACCATCCCAGCAGCGGCGGTGTTGGTCGGGGAGGAAATCCCAGACGACCTTGCCGCGAAGCTCACGCCGCAGAATTTCACTGACAGGGCGCTTCCAGAAGGTGACAACCTTGCCGACGGCCCCGCCCAGGTTGGCCCCCATCTTCAGCTTGTAGGGGGGAATCTTATCAGCGGGCCGCACCAGACCAAACGCCCCGCTGAAGATGACCGTCTGGTTGTTGAACAATTTCTTCTCGGGCCCCTTAAGGGACGAGTAGGCGATGGCCTGAAACATGACGCCATTGTAGAGATCACGGGCCACCATGACGGGGGCGGTGCTGATATCACGATTGACTACAATTGCTTCCTGAAGGGATTCGCCCGTGACATCAAAGAGCTTCTCCAATCCATGACCACGTTCCAGAACTTCGGCCAAGGCATCAAAAATCTGCAATCGCATGGGATCGAGTTCCCGAAAGGAATTCGAGGAGGCTCGCTTCCGTATTTCCTCGAAGCAGGGGCCGCTGGCCGGGGCCGGTGCCTTCCCTTCGGAGGGGGGCAAAAGCAGGGTCCAATCACTCATTGGTGGTTCCTTCTTCGGGCATTGCGCTTCACCTTCGAGGAATTTACTCGCCAGAGGCGGGAGGAAACTCGAAGCGTCCTATCGTTTACTCCGGACGGTGCCCGTCGTCAATGCTTCTCACCGACACCGGACGGGTCAGACCCCGAGATTCACGAGGCCGGGCAATGAGATTTCCCAACTTCCTGCACCATACCGCGACGAAGGGGCTCCTGTCCATCCTCCTCCTCCTCCTCCTCCTGCCATCGGCAGTGATGGCCAGCCCCATGGAGGCAAGCCGCATCGCAGCAGCCGTCGACCAACGGATCATTACTGAATCCGACCTCGATTTTTGGATTCTGGAGGCTCGACTGAGCGACCCCCTTCTTTGGGAACTTCCGGAAGAAGACCTTCGGCAGGACTATATCAGTCCCGCCATTGACGAAATCATGCTGGCCGATTGGGCGGAAACAATTCTTGAGGAACTTCCAGCCGATCTCCTCCGCCAGCGAACCCGGGATCTCCACCGGCGCCTTCGCGACCAGGCAGGGGGGGAAACCCGGCTCATCGGATTTCTGGAGGATTCCTCCCTGGAACCTGAGGATCTCCTTGATTGGCTCGAACGCCGCGCCCGCCATCGTCTCCTCATCGAACAGGCCATTGCATCACGCCTGCCCATGGGAATGGAGGATGCCATGGAGGGAGGCGCCCGTGACGCCGTCGCGCTGCGGGTATCCGTCCTCATTGTACGAATCGGCTCCGACCGCGAGGCCGCCTGGGAACGGGCGCTGACTATTCGGCGGGAAATCGCCGGCGGGCTTTCCTTCTCCAATGCGGTGCGGCTTTTCAGCGAGGATCCCCATGCCCGGCAGACGGGGGGCGATCTCGGGTGGTTGACCCATGACGAATTGGCCAAGCCCCTGTGGGACGAGGCGATCAAGCTCCGCCGGGGGGATGTCACGCTCCCCATTATGTGGAACAACAGATACTACATGATCCAGCTGATGGACTTTGAAACCGAGCGCCAGCGGGCCTTCATCAAGGCCCTGCGCCGGGAGGAACTGACCCGCATTCACGAGCAGCGGGAAATTCGCCGCATCCGCCTCGCCGAGGGATACACCCTCGACCCCCTGCCGGAAATTCCGGAGTAGACACGCCCTCCCGCCTCACACTTCCTCCTCGGAAAACCGGGCGCGGCGGGGGTCGAACTCCTTCCCACTTGATTGACAAAGACCCTCATAAAGCTCGGGTCGCCTCCCTCGCATCCAACGCCTGCCGGTACATTTCGCCAGCATCCCCCCATCCAGGTCGGCAACCACCATGGCATCAGCGGCCTTCCATGTTTCCGTAAGAACCCTGCCGTAGGGATCGAGGATCATGGCGTTGCCGGTGCGGACCTCGTCATCGTCCTGCCCCACTCCATTGCTGAAGACCAGAAACATCCCGTTGTCATGGGCACGGGCGGGAAGCCAGCGCATGAGCCATTCGCGCCCCTTCGGCCCCTTGAACTCCTCCTCGATCGCCTCCGGATCCTGATGGCGGTTTTGCCAAAGGACCGGATCGATGAGCCCCATGGCCCCGGGACTGCGCGAGTTGCAGCCACCGGTCTGGTGGGGAGCGATGAGCACATCCGCCCCGGCCAATGCAGTGAGGCGCACATTTTCCACCAGATTATTGTCCCAACAGATCAACACCCCCACGCGGCACCCGTGGGGCGTGTCGAAGACGGTAAATTCATTACCGCTGGACATGTGGGGGCTGATGAAACAATGGAGCTTGCGATGGCGACGCACCTCCCCATCAGGCATGACCACGACGTAGGTGTTGTAAAGCTTCCCATCATCACCCTGCTCAATAAGGCCCGCCCCGACGGTCATTCCATGGTGGGCTGAAAGCTTCACAAGCCTCCTTGTGGAGGGTCCGTCCGGCACGGCCTCGGCAAGGGCTTCGATCCCGCTTTTTGAAAGATTCCGCACATGCCAATACCCGGTCAGGCACATTTCGGGGAAGACGAGAATTTCCACCCGCTCCCTGGCAGCCATGGCGGCAAATTGCTCCACAATGGAGAAATTCGCCTCCTTATCCCCCGGATGATGGCAAAACTGAACGGCTGCGGCTCGAACGATCTTCATATTGGCACCCTCCCCCTGCTGAATTTGCTCCCCGCCTGCCCGGCAGATTGACCGTGGGAGCGGAAGCGGTCAAGGGCGACGCCGGAGTGCCCTGGCTGTGTCCGGAAAAAGGGGTGTTTTTCCGGACACATTTTTGGAAGTATAATGATCTATTTGCGAGACCCGCTCTTCAACCTACCGGGGTGGGCGTCTCAAGGATCCTTACAAGGTCAGATCCCCCAACCAAGTCTCCCCAGCTTGCCTGATTTGTGTTTACCTGCTCGGGAAACGGGTGGTTCATTCCCATTAACTTGACTGGGAAGGTTTGTGTCTCCATGACCACCCTCGCAATTATTCAAAATGTCGGCATTCCCCAGCTTCTCATCCTCCTCGTGGCAGTGCTGATTTTCGTTGGCGTAATCTTTGGCGCAGTGTACGCAGCCATCAGAATATCGCGCCGGTGAGGCCTCCGGGGGTTCCTGATGGGCAGCTGAGGAGACAGACGAGGCGTGGCGTGGCAGACCGAGAGCAGACGCTATCTCGTGATGGAGCAGCAGCAAAGCTGAACCCCGGTCCAACCCTGGCGTAGATTCTTTTCCTCTCCCCTCTCAAAACCGAAGACTAAGAGAGCATGACAATCAAAATAGGCATTTCTGGCCCAAGAGACCTCCCAAGCTCATCCCCCCAACCAACTCTCCCCTGCTGGCCTGATTTGTGTTTACTTGCTCGGGAGACGGGTGGTTCACTCCCGTTAACTTGACTGGGAAGGTTTGTGTCTCCATGACCACCCTCGCAATTATCCAAAATGTCGGCATTCCCCAGCTTCTCATCATCCTCGTGGTGGTGCTGATCATCTTTGGTCCCAAGGCGCTCCCCCAGTTGGGACGCTCCCTTGGCCGGGGATTGCGGGAATTCCGTAGTGCCGCTGACAAGGCCACCGACTTGCTCACCGAGGAAGAAGAACGGGAAAAGCAGTTGGAACGGGAGAGGAAGGCCCGTGAGGCTGATCCCGTCCATCGCGAGAAGGACGAAGCGCCCGTTTCGGCAACAGCGGACAAGAAGTAACGCGGCCTCCCGGGGGCAAGCCTTGCCCCAACCCACCCACACCCCTCAAACTGGCTAAATGACCACCAATGCGCCCCCTCTTTCACCGAAGGAACGTTATCGCCTGACTGTCACCGGCGGGGAAACGGATCGTCCCCCCATCTGGATCATGCGTCAGGCAGGCAGGTACCTCCCTGAATACAGGGAACTTCGGTCCCAGCACACCTTTCTCGACTTCTGCCTGCGGCCGGAAATCTCCGCCAAGGCCACGCTCATGCCCATTGAATTGGTGGGCATCGATATCCTGATCATTTTCAATGACATCCTGACCCCCCTGCGGAATCTCGGGTTGGACCTTGATTTTCCGAAGGGCGGCCCGGTGATTGCCAATCCGATCCGGGACATGGAGCGGGTGAAGTCCCTGCCGAAAGTCATCTTTGGCGACGAACCGGTTGCGGAATCGATCCGTCTGGTGTCCCGCCACGCTCCCGAGTACCCCGTCCTTGGATTCTGCGGGGCACCGTTCACCCTGGCCGTTTATGCCGTGGAAGGCTTTGTGAAGGGGGACAAGGAGGAGATCCTTCGCCTTGTCAGGGAGGAGCCGGAAACGCTGGATCTGTTGCTGGAAAAATTGACGACGGTGGCCACCGATTATCTTGTCCTCCAGGCAGATGCCGGAGGAGCCCACGGTGTCCAGGTTTTCGAGTCCTGGGGGGGGATGCTCCTTGAGGATGAGGCCTACGAGCGGTTTGCCGCGAAATGGCAGCGGGAGGTCATTTCACAATTTCGCAAGCGCTGCCCGGAAACACCGGTTCATCTATACGTCCGGGGAAGCCGAAACAAGCTGGCGGCGATGGACGCAACGGGGGCCGATGTGTTGAGCGTGGATTGGAACACGCCGCTGACGGAGGCACGTCGCGCCACGAAGCGGACGCTTCAGGGGAACCTTTCCCCCGAGGTGCTGCTCGACCCAAACCTCGTCCCGGGTGCCTTCGAGGAAATGATTCGCGGGTTTGACTGGCAGCAGGGCTGGATTGCAAACCTCGGGCATGGCATTACGCCGAAGGCCAGCGTGGAGGCGGCCCGTCGCTTTGTTGAATGCGTTCGCGCCCTCGGGAAGGAGGGGGGATGAGAATGCAGACCCTCGAGTCCATGGGAATCAATGCGGAGACGATCAACCAATACGACCAGCGTATTCCCCGCTATACAAGCTACCCCACCGCCCCCTTCTGGACGGAGGAATTCGATGCCTCCCGGTGGAGCGACCATCTTCGGCAAAACGCGGGGAATGAGGACCCTGTTTCTCTGTATGTACACATTCCCTTTTGCGGAAAGCACTGCCTGTTTTGCGCCTGCAATGTTATCATCACGCCGCGCCGCGATGTGGCGGAGGATTATCTCGGTTACCTGGAAAAGGAAATTTCCCTTGTCTCGGAGCAGGCCGACGTCAAGGGGCCGGTTGTACAGCTCCACTTTGGGGGCGGTACACCGAACTACCTGGACCTGGACCAGATGGAGCGGGTCGTCCGGGCGCTGGAGGCCTCCTACCCCTTTGCGAAGGATGCGGAGCGCAGCATTGAAATCGACCCAAGGGTTGCCAACCCCGAGTATATCGCCGGTCTCCACCATCGTCTTGGCTTCAACCGAATCAGCTTTGGCACCCAGGACTTTAACGAGGACACCCAGTCTGCAATTGGGCGCGGGCAAACCCGGGAGGTGACCTTTGAGAATGTCACCGCCGCCCGGAAAAATGGATACGGAAGCGTCAACATCGACCTGATATACGGCCTCCCCCGGCAGGACGAGGACACCTGGCGGGAGACGCTGGACACGGTGGCTGAACTTCGCCCCGACCGTATAGCACTCTATAACTTTGCCTTTTTACCGTCGAAGCTCGCCCATCAGCGGGCACTGAGTGAGGAGGTCCTTCCCGCTCCCTCCCTCAAGCTCCAGATGTTTATCGAGGCACACAATCGCCTCACCCATGAGGGGTATGTCTTCATCGGGATGGATCATTACGCCCTGGCGACCGATTCCCTCGCCAAGGCCCTTGAGGATGGGTCGTTGCGGCGCAACTTCATGGGGTACAACACCCTGCGGGGAACGGGGATGCTTTCCTTCGGCACCTCCGCCATCAGCGATTACCGTGGCGCCTTCGCCCAGAATGACAAGAAACTGAGTGTCTATAAGCGAATGATCACGGAGGGGCACATTCCCGTGGAGCGGGGCCTCCCCCTGTCACCGGAGGATCTGGAGCGCCGCCACCTCATCGAGGAACTTATGTGCGGCGGGGTGATCCGTCTGGATGCCCTCAGCAGCCGCGCCCGGGAAATTATTCGCGAGGAACGCGGGGAATTGACCAGCCTGGAGGAGGGCGGGCTTCTCACCGTGTCGGACGACGAAATACGCGTCACCGGGAAGGGACGGGTTTTCCTGCGCAACATCGCCGTTATTTTTGACGAATGGATCAGGAAGGCACGCACCAAACACCTCTTTTCCCGGGCGGTATGATGAAACAAAAACATGGGACGAATGCCTACGATGTCGTCGTCCTCGGAGCGGGAATAAGTGGCCTGACCGTCGCCCATTCCCTCGCCCGGGCCGGTCGCCGCGTTTTCCTGGCCGAGGCAACCAATCGCACCGGTGGCGTTTTTCGCAGTGACAAGGTGGATGGATATCTCCTCGAGCGCGGCCCCAACAGTTTCACATGTTCACCGGTGGTGGACGAACTTCTTCGGGAAATCGGTCTGCTCAAACGCGCCATCCGTCGCCCTCTTCGCGATTATGACCGCTTTGTCTATAAGAACGGTCGCCTCCATCAGGTACCCACGGGGCCACTTGACCTGCTGCGCACCGATTGCCTGACAACCAGGGGGAAGGTGAAGTTGATCTCCGGGTTGTTGCGCGCCAACACTCCCCCGCGAAGCGATCTATCCCTGGGCGAATACTTCCGACCCCGCATTGGTGACGAGGCGGTCGACACACTTCTCCGTCCCTTCATTGCCGGTGTCTATGCAGCAGATGCCGATCGCCTCAGCTTCGAGGCTTCCCTTCCCCGTCTATACAACCCTGCAACCACCCATTCCCGGCTTATTGGTGCCGTACGGGCCATGCTGAGGGAACGGCGTGCTTCTGCCCCGACGCCGACGAAGGGGAAGAATTCCCGGAAGGCCCTTGTTTCCTTCCCGAACGGACTCGAGGAATTCCCCAGGCGCCTCACCAGGATCATCCGCAAGCATGGGGTGGACATGGAACTGGGCAGGACCTTCAGAATCGCCGGCAAGCAGGGCGAAACATGGGAATTGAAGGATGAGGACGGGAATTCCGTCCATGCGGGCAAGGTGGTGCTTGCCATGCCGGCCGGTCAGACAGCGCGTGCCCTTGAACTGATCGTCCCCGAGGTCACGGAAGTACTCGATGGAATCAGATACGCAGGCCTCACGGTGGTTCATTCGGGTGTAAGCGCGTGGGATGTTCGGGCGCGGGAGAAGGGTTTTGGTTTCCTGAACGCCCAACTCCCCGGGGAATGGCATGCGAATCCGTCGGCGAGGGTACGTGCCCTTGGAATGATCTGGAGCGACCAGCTATTTCCGGGGCGGGCGCCCACCGGCATGGGGTTATAAACATGCTTTAACGGGGGCGAGAAGGATCCCGGGGGTAATGACCTCGACGACGCCGCCCTCCGTCGGCAACTGCATCATGACATGAAGCTGGTGCTGCGGCTCCGTCCGGGCACCGGCCCCACATTCACTGAAATTACCCGTTGGGAACGGGCCCTGCCGATTTTTGCCGTCGGCCAGGCTGGAGAAATGGCCCGGGCACTCGATCGGATTCCCCGGGGGATTCACCTCCTCTCGAATTTCCATGGCGGCATCTCCATCCCCGACCGCATCGCCAGGGCGCGTGAGTTGGCCGGATCCTTGTAAGTAATCTGGATGCCCGAATTTGGGCAATTCTGACGAGGCATCACTTTATGAGCAAGACACCGGCAAAACGAGTTGAAGTTCTTTGCATGACCTACGGGGAACCTGCGGAGAACGACTGGAAACCCCAGTTCGAATATTCCCTTTCCATTCTCAACCGCCTGACACGCCGTGTTGCGCCCATTCCCCGATTTGTCACCCCGCTCCTTGCCGCACGCCGCGGGCTGATCCGCAAGAACATGTTCAACGAGATGGGGTACCATTCCCCCCTCGATAAGATCAGCGAAGATCAGGCGAAAAAGGTCGGCGAGTTCCTGCGGGCAAAACGACCCGATATTGACTTCCATTCACGGATGGTCATGGAGTTCCGCCCCCCCTACGTCTGGGAGCATCTGGACGAAATTCGCCGCGGCCCGAAACTCGATGAACTGGTGATCCTCCCCCTTTACCTCGCCGAAAGCGATTTCACCACCGGTATCAGCCGCACCGACCTGACCAACTACCACCAGAAGCATCGCGGTGCCCACGGTCTCCCCCGCCCGGCTTACGTGGATGGCTTCGGCTTCGATCCGCGTCTGGGCAAAATCGTGGCGGATTTTGTCTGGAACCATGTCCAAAAGGCGGGATGGAGCGAGGAACGATGCGCCAACGCCGTCCTGATTCTTGGTGCCCACGGAACACTCCAGTATCCTCCCGAGGGGATCAATTCAGGCGCGAAGGAAACGCTGCGGGCCTTTGGGTATATACGCGAGCATCTTGTTGATAAATTCCGAACCATCCGTGTCGGCTGGCTCAACCACACACTGGGTGGCAAGTGGACCTTCCCTGCCGTTGACGAGACAGGCAAGGAATGCTGGGACCAGGGCATTCGTGATGTTGTCTATTTCCCCTTCGGGTTTTTCGGCGACAACAATGAATCGCAAAACGAGGGGAAGGAGGCGCTGGAGGATTTCAAGTGGAACGAACTGCTCTATCTCCCCTGCCCCAACGAGGATGATGTCTTTTGTGAGTACCTGGCTGATCGCGTTCTGGAGCGACTGGACGACCCGATGCGGGAGCGCTGGAATCGTCTGGAGGAGGGCGGCCGACGTGATCTGGTCCAGAAGGACCGTCTGGCCGTCGTTGGGGAAAAAGGGGCGTTTGCCTTCACCGGCCCCACGCTGGCCGTCATTGGCCTGACCTTCTGGATTCTTGCCGGTGCGTGGTTGACCGCCCGGGGATTTGTCGTTGCCAGCACGATTCCGTCATTCGTGACACTCTTTTTTGTCGGGATTTTTTCCGCCCTTATTGGCTGGTACAAGGGGGGGCGAATCATCGGCAAGGTGGTGGTCAAGAACCTCAAGCGCCTGCGCCGCATTCCCCAGCCGAGCCCGGTCTGGGCCGTCTTTTCCAAGCCGCTGTGGATCACCATCGCCTTTTTCATGACGCTGGGATTTTCCCTGCGATTCTTCAGCCTGAACCCCGCTGTCTATTCAACGATCCTTATTGGCGTGGGTTTGAGCCTTCTATACGCCGCCCTCATTGGGGTGTGGAACTTCCGCGAATCGTTTCCAAAGGGAATTCTTTCCCTGGAGGAGGCGAAATCCCGCCCGGCGGGTCATTCGTTGAGAGGGGCAAAGAGAAGGAGCGAGGAAGTTCTGGCGATGGGTTCCCGCTCGTAGGCATGAAGATAAATCATTCGGATGTCCCTGAGCGTGACCAGGCTGGTCACCGTGGGCAGGTCCGGGTCGGCCGGCATAAACTCCGGCATGCCCACGGCAAGGGGATAATCGCGAATGATGAAATTGAAGTCGTCTATTCCCCACGATCGCGGATTGCTGCTCCCGAAGTAGGCAAGGTTGATACGGTCATATCCCCGCTCACGAAGAATTTCGGCCATCTGGGGAAGATCCTGACCCCAGTCTATATTGCTGTCATCGAGGATCCTGCTTCCGGTGTGTGGACTGCCACCGGCAAACATGTTAAAATAGACAGCCTGGCCGGGGTGTACGCGGAGGGTTGCCGCCATCGTCAGGAGCATAAGGCAGGCCGCCGCCACGGGTGAAACCCTCCGCAATGACACCATCATTCCCGCCCTTGCAAGGGTCACCCCCATGAGTACCACCCAGGGGAAATAGACAAAGAGCACATGGCGATGACCGATGTTGAGCCTGCCCTCGGAAACGAAGAGGAACATCAGAATGAAGGGTAGGAGAAAGAACACCAGTTTCTCCTTCTTGAAGGAGCGCCAAACCCTCCATCGCCAGACAAGGGCAACGGCCATGATTCCCAGCATGACCAGCCAGCTCACGGGTGTCTTGAAGAAAATCGTCACGAGAAAGTAATGGCGCCAACCGGTCAGGTTTTCCTCATCAAAAAGCCTGACGACCCTTCCGCGCATTGTCCCCGTCAGGTTCAACATTGCAACCGTCGTTTCCGGGAGGATCCGGTGCTCATGGGCGAACCCGGCAATCCTGCCGACGGGACCTGATTCCCTCCAGTCGCTGGAGAGAAAGTAGGTATTGTCGGTGTGGGCGTGCATGGGGCTGTGAAGGGCAAAACGGAATCCGGCGCCCGCCCATTGAAAGAACCACCCCGACATACCAACGAGAAGTACGGCAACGAGCAACCCCGTCCAACCCGGGTGAGTTGACTGCCGAACCCAAAGAAAGTCCGGATCACGGAACATACGGACAAGGAGGAGCACCGCCGCCGTCAGGAGGATAAAAACGGAAAACAATGCGATGGGGAGCTTTACAAGGGACAGAGTCCCCGCAGCGACGGCGAAAATGGATAGACGCAACCACCCCGGCCTCTTCCAGCACCTCCATGCAAGAAGAAGCAGCAAACCGCAGGAAAAGGCGGTGGGCACATCGAAGGTGACGTACCTGCCATGGCCAAGAAATTCCGGGTTATAGAGCAGCAACACGAATGCAATTAAACCCGCCGTGTGGCCAACCCGACGGCCCGCCAGTTCCACCGCCCAGAACCATGCAAGGATACCGCAGAAAAAACAGGTCAGAATGGGAACAATACGGACAAGGAGAAGGGTTTCAGGCACCCGATCATTATTGAGAAACAATGTATAGTAGCCCCAAGCCCACTGGGAACCCTCGAACCATGAAAGCAGTTCCCGCTCCTCATGGATGTTTGAGGTGTTCGCCATTCCCGCCAGGTGGAGAGGCAGCGTTGCAAGCATCTTGAACAGGGGGGGGTGCTCGGGATTCATTCGATAATCCCGGTACTCCCAGATGGCAAGGCCGCTTCCCACGTGGGGAACCTCGTCCATCGCTGCAGAAAGATTCAACGCCCCATGGACAGTAATTGCGAACCAGACCATTGCAAGGGGGATGGCCACGTATACCTGCCAGGGAAGCCTGTTTCTCCCCGGGAACACGGAATCAGCTTCCGTTGCCAAATACGTGGTCAAGCCCCTCGCACATCACCCGCGCGGTTTCCTCGATTTGCTCCACGTCGTGTGCGTTGGAGTGGAAGTACGCCTCGAATTGCGCGCAGGGCATATAGACACCCCGCTCCATGAGGTACCAGAACCATTTTGCGAACCGGGCCGTGTCGCATCTGGCGGCATCGTCCCAGCTGTTTACGGAAGATTCGTGGAAGAACACCGTCCCCATGGAGCCAACATGGTTGTGGGTACAGGGATATCCCTTTTCCCGGATGTGGCTGGTGACGGCGTTGGCCAGCGTATCGCCATCCTTTTCCAACTTTGTATAGACATCAGGGTGGTCGCGGAGAAACCCAAGCTGGGCAAGGCCCGCGGCCATGCCGAGGGGATTTCCGGAAAGCGTTCCCGCCTGGTACATCGGACCGACGGGGGCGACAACCTTCATGAGCTCGGCACTTCCCCCGTAGGCCCCGACAGGAAGTCCGCCACCAATGACCTTGCCGAGGGTTGTCAGGTCGGGCATGACGCCAAACCGCTCCTGGGCGCCGCCCAGTGAAAGACGGAAGCCGGTCATGACCTCATCAAATATCAGGACAGCATTATTCCGCGTGCAAAGATCGCGAAGGCCCTGCAGGAAGCCCTCGACCGGCGCGACGCAACCCATGTTGCCGACCACCGGTTCACAGATCAC